>JACQXW010000003.1 GCA_016208535.1 Candidatus Terryibacteriota bacterium | reverse complement strand
TAATAAATATCGACGGCAAGATTTATCAAGGAGATGTGGTTGTTTTTTCTGACAGAATTTTCAGCCCCTGGCAGAGAAAGGAAAGCCATTATTTGGACATGGATGATTTGTCAGCCATTCCGGATTTACTAAAAGAAAAACCAGAAATAATAATTATTGGCACTGGCTATTCTGGCGTGATGGAAATTGACCAAAAAGTTGAGGAATTTTTAAAATTAAAAGGAATTGAAATTATTATTAAAAAAACAATTGATGCTTGGAAAATTTATAATGAACTCAGTAAAAATAAAAAAATCGCGGCCCTGCTGCATTTAACATGCTAGCAATATAATCATTGTCAGAAACTCGGTTTCTGACACCTAATACATAATCTCAAAAATTTTGTTTCTTTGTTTGGCGCCTTTGAAGAGTTTAATTTTTGAAACAGGGATAGTGAAATAATCAGCCAACAAGACGAATACCGCTTTATTCGCCAAGCCACCGACCGGCTTTTCCCGCACCCTGACCTCAAAAGAGTCCTCTCTTTTTTTAATCACCTCCTCTTTTTTTGAGTTCAGGAAAACTTTAACTTTAATAAACATTTTATAATTCTATTTTAACAAAAAACATCGGCTCGGTTTTTTTGTTTTAAACCGAGCCGTTAGTTTACCGTTTTCATCAACTCTGCGATGTTAGACATTATTTTTTCAACGCCTGCCTCAAGATCGCAATTTTCTTTTGCGCAGTTTTCTAAAGAATAAATCGGCTTGCCGATTTTTACTTTGACTCTGTTTTTACGCATAAGCGTCCTAAGCGACAGAATTTTGAAAGTGCCCATTAGCGCCACTGGCACAATGGGTGCCGCTGTTTGCTGGTGTAAAAAAACAACGCCTCTTTTGCCCTGCCGAAGATTCCCATCTTTTGTTATTCCACCCTCTGGGAAAATCCACACCTTGGCGCCGTTCTTCAGTTCTTTTATAACTTCTTTCAACGCCTTAAACAAATCTCCGCCAGTCCTCTCTACTGGAATTGAACCATTCACTCTCACATATAAAGCTGTGAAAATACCCAAGGGAAAAGGAATCGGATTTATCCAATTAAAATAGGATTTTAGCGCCAAAAATCTAATTGGATACCAGTTAAAACGCGGCATTGAGGCGGCGGAAATCGGGCCGTCAACATAGCTGGCATGATTGGAAGCAAAAATAACTCCCTTATCCTCCAACCCTCTCAAATTCTCCTGACCCTCCACTTGATAATGAATAAAAAACTTGAGAAGCAAATACGTGGGCCAATAAGTTATTGTCTGAACTATTTTCGCAATTTTTTGCATTTTTAACACCTCCTTTCTATTAAGAGTTTATCACTTTCCGTAGAAATATTCAAGAAAAATAAGCACCAGACCCAGTAAAATAATAAAGCCAATAGATATTATTTCTTTTGTTTCCATAATTTAACGCGCCAAAAACAATGCCACCAATGGAAGACTGAGCCACCAGAAAAAAGCGCTGTCAGAAGCAAAAAGACTTTGCACCATTGGCGAAAAAGTGAAAATTTCTTTGGCGGGAAAAAGATGGAATAAGAAACTGAACAAAAGCCCGGTTGCCATAAAACTCAACAGCAACGATTTCCACCAGTTTTTGACGCCAGAATCATATCCTGAAACCAATACCTGAGAAAAAAGAATAAAGAGGACGCCTGCGAGAACGGCAAAGATAAAAGCCCGGAATAAAAACACCTCCATCATATTCTGGCCCTTTACCAAATTATCCAGATAATAAAAATTTTCAAAAATAAAGCCGGCGATATAAAGAGAAAATAATAATGACAATAAATTAGATCTTCCGGCAGAGATGCCGTAAAAAAACCCGACGGCAATAAAGGCAAAAATGATTATCACATCCCAAGAGGGATTGCTTAAATATAAACTAAAGTCCTTCATTTTTTAATTCCTCAATTAATTTTTGGGCGTGCCGGGAGATTTTCTTGGGCATGTTGACAAAAATTTTTATCATCAAATCCCCCCTGCTTCCATCCCTCAAACTTGCGGGACGCGGCACACCCTTGCCGCGCACCCGTAAAATCTCTCCAGAATTAATCCCGCTGGGAACTTTAAGTTTTATCATGCCGTCCAAGGTTTTTATTTCTCTTTCTGAACCAAGCAAGGCCTCTGACAATTTTATATTTAAATCCATTGCCAGATTTTCCCCCTCGCGTCTGAAAAGCGGATGTCTTGTTGTGTTTATTTTAATATAAAGATCGCCGCCAATCCCTCCTGCCACTGCCTCACCCATACCGGAAAGATTGATCATTTCACCGTCTTGAATCCCAGCCGGCACATGAACGCTCACCTCCTCAGTTTTAATAAACACTCCCTGGCCCTTGCAAATTGAACACTTTTTTAAAGGAATATTTCCTTTTCCTGAACACTTGCCGCATTCTTTCAAACTGGTAAAGGCTCCGAAAAACGATTTTTTTGTTTCGTAAATCCTTCCCGCTCCCTGGCAGGCAGGACATTTTTCTAGCGAAGTTTCCGGTTCGGCGCCTGTCCCCTTGCATTTATCACAAAGAGAAGTTTTAGATAAAAGAACCTTTCTTTCTGTGCCGAAAATAGCCTCTTCAAAAGAGATGCTCAAATCAATGGAAATATCGCGGCCCCTTTTTTTTGCGCGCGTCCTTCTTCCGCCGCCGGCAAATCCATCAAAGAAATTTTCAAAAATATCATTGAGATCCCAGCCCCCAGCCGGTCCGCCAAAATCCCAGCCAGAAGATGGTTCGCCCTGGGCGGAAAACCCAAAACCTCCCGGCCCGGCTCCCTCAGAAAACACCCGTCCATAAGTGTCGTACTCCGCCCGCTTTTTTTCATCTGAGAGAACTTGGTAGGCCTCGTTTATCTCTTTGAATTTCTTATCCTCTCCTTTTGTCTTATCAGGATGGTGCTGGTGAGCCAATTTGCGATAGGCTTTTTTAATTTCTTCTTTTGAGGCATTGCGAGGAATACCTAATATATTATAGTAATCATGCATATTAAATTAAAATTCGAAATTCTAAATCCGAAATCCGAAACAATACCTAAATTCTAAATCCTAATGTTTTAAACTTTTAAATTTTGGTTATTTGGATTTGTTTAGAATTTCGTGCTTCGGATTTAAGATTTTTCCTCATATTCTGCGTCTCTTGTTCCTTGTTCTTTATTTTTATCGTGGTCTGCGCCAAGTTCGCTTTCTTTATTTGTTTGTTCCTGTTGTTTATGTATCGCCTCACCGATAGCCGATAAATTGCGAGACAGGTCATCGCTTGCCGCTTTAATGGCCGCAGCATCACCTTCTTCTTTTACTTTCTTTAAGACGGCGATTTTATCTTCAATATCTTTTTTGACATCAGCCGAGACTTTGTCTCCGGCGCCTGCCTGCGCAGACAGGTCCCGCAAAGATTTTTCCGCAGTGTAAATCAAATTATCGGCGTTATTGCGCGCCTCTGCCAAATCTCTTCTTTTTTTATCTTCCTCACTGTGCGCCTCAGCGTCTTTTTTCATTTTTTCAATTTCATCTTTGGATAAACCTGAAGAGGCCTCAATGCGAATAGATTGGGTTTTGTTGGTTGCCTTATCTTTTGCCGTTACATTCAATATTCCATTGACATCAATGTCAAAAATCACCTCTACTTGAGGGATGCCTCTGGGCGCAGGCGGAATGCCGTCTAAGATAAATCGGCCAAGGGTCTTATTGTCGCCAGCCATTTCCCGCTCGCCCTGTAAAACATGAATCTCCACGGAATTTTGGTTGTCAGCCGCAGTTGAAAAAATCTGGTTTTTACTTGTGGGAATGGTGGTGTTTTTATTAATCAATTTTGTGCAAATTCCTCCCAGAGTCTCAATTCCCAGAGAAAGCGGTATGACATCCAGTAAGAGAACATCTTTGACATCTCCCATCATTATTCCTCCTTGGATTGCCGCGCCCATTGCCACCACCTCGTCGGGATTAATGGTTTTATTCGGCTCCTTGCCGAATAAAACTTTGACTGCCTTTTGCACCGCCGGCATCCGTGTCTGGCCGCCAACCAAAATAATCTCATCAATCTCATTAATTTTAAATCCCGAAGCATCAATCGCTCTTTTTGTTATTTCAATTGATTTCTCTATAAAATCAGCGGTCAGTTCTTCCAGTTTTGCCCTGGTTAATTTAAGCAAGAGATGTTTTGGCCCCGCGGCATCTGAGGTGATAAAGGGAATATTAATCTCTGTTTCCAAGGTGCTGGAAAGTTCGTGTTTTGCCTTTTCCGCCGCGTCTTTTAGTCTCTGCAGGGCTAAAAAGTCTTTGGAAACATCAATCCCGCTTTCCTTTTTAAATTCTGAAACAATCCAATTTATAATTAATCGGTCAAAATCATCTCCCCCCAAGTGAGTGTCGCCGTCTGTGGCCTTTACCTCAATGACATCATCGCCCACTTCCAGAACAGAGACATCAAATGTGCCTCCGCCTAAATCATAAACCACGATCTGCTCATTTTTCTTTTTATCAAAACCGTATGCCAAGGCAGCGGCAGTGGGTTCGTTGATAATTCTCTTTACCTTAAAACCGGCAATCTCGCCCGCGTCCTTAGTCGCCTTTCTTTGGGAATCATTAAAGTATGCCGGCACGGTGATGATGGCCTCTTCTAATTTTTCTCCCAACCGGGCCTCGGCATCGCGCTTTAATTTCTGTAAAATCATGGCAGAAATTTCCTCAGGTCGGTAACTTTTCTCAGCCATCTTAACTTTTACCCCGCCATCATCAGACCTCTCTATTTTATACGAAAGAAGTTTTTTATCTTGCTGCACTTCGGAATCATCAAATCTTCGGCCGACGAGCCGCTTGACTGAAAAAATTGTATTTTCTGCATTGGTAACAGCCTGCCTTTTTGCCAAAAGGCCCACCAAACGGTCGCCCTGTTTGGAAACAGCAACCATGGAGGGTGTGGTTCTGGCACCCTCCTCATTTTCCAATATTTTCGGCACCCCTCCTTCAACAACAGCCATTGCCGAATTGGTTGTGCCAAGATCTATGCCTAAAATTTTACCCATGATATTTTCCAATTTTTACTTGAGCAGGGCGAATGACCACCCCGTTCATCTTATAACCTTTGCGAATTTCATCTATGATTATACCGTCTTCTTCCTGTTTGTCAACTTCTTTCTTAATAATGGATTCGTGTTCCTCTGGATTAAATTTTATTCCCTCGCTCTTTAGCGTCTCCACTCCCCTCTTTTTTAGAATATCCATCAATTGGATGTAAATATTTTCAACTCCTATCTGTAAATTTTTATCAATTTTACCGAAATTATCTTTGTCAGTAAATAATCTGTCGAAACTGTCCAGAATATTCAAGGTTTCCAAAATCAAATTCTTCTCGCAGAATTTTATGAAATCCTTTCGGCTCTCCTCTTCCTCTTTTCGGGCATTGATAAAATCGGCCTTGGCCCTCTGCCAGCCGGCTAAATACTCCTGCCTTTCTGATTCGCATTTCTTTAATTTCTCGCGCAGTTTTTTTACTTTATCTTCAAGGCCCTCACCTTCTTCTTCTATAATAATTTCCTCTTCCATATATTTTTTCTTCTTTTAACGTTTGCTCCATTGCGGGGCTTTCCTTGCTTTTTTGAGGCCGAATTTGCGGCGCTCCTTCATGCGCGGGTCGCGCTTTAAAAAACCGGGCTTTTTCAGGTGTTTCCTAAAATCCGCATTGAATTTCATCAAGGCCCGGCTGATAGCATGGCGCATTGCCTCGGACTGAGAATGAATTCCTCCTCCTTTAATTTTTGCCGAAATCTTGAATTTACCGGAAATTTTTAAAATTTTCAAAGGTTCCTTAATAATATTTTGTAATTCCATGGTTGGAAAATAAGTTTTCATTTGCTCATTATTAACTAAAACAGCGTGTTCAGTCTTGCCGGAAACAGGAAAAAGCCGCACTCTGGCAACCGAGGTCTTTCTTCTTCCCACTGCCTCAAAATATTTTTCTTCCTTGGCAGGTTTTTCTGCCTTGACAGGTTTTTTTGTCTTAATCTTTTCCATATTACTTATTACTAATTACTCATTACTGATTACTAAATTCTTGATAATTTTTTTCTGCAACTTGTTTTTCGGCAGCATGCCCATTACCGCCTTTTTAAAGACATATTCAATTCCCTTTTTTTCCATCATTTTTTCAAAAGAAATAATTTCTAACCCTCCCGGATAGCCGGAATATCTTTTATATTTTTTTTGCTTAAGTTTTTTTTCGGGAATTTTTATTTGGGCAAGATTAATTATTTTTACCTTAACATCGGGAACGCGATTTGGGGTAAAATTCGCCTCTTTTTTCCCGCGCAAAACAAGAGCTGCCTCTGAAGCAATTCTGCCAAGTATTTTATCTTTTGCATCAATAATATATTCCATATTATACAAATTCAATGATTGCCATTTTACTGGCATCTCCTTTCCTAATTGGTAATTTTACAATTCTAACATACCCTCCGTTTTTCTCTTTGTATCTTGGCGCAATTTTATCAAAAAGTTTGTCCGCGGCCGCCTTTCCTATTTTTGAAATTACCAGCCGTCTGTTAGCAATAGTCTGTGTTTTGGCTTTAGTGACAAATTTCTCGATAAATGGCCTCAATTCTTTCGCTTTTGCCTCTGTTGTCTTGATTTTTTCTTTGGAAATGAGATTAAAAGCCAGCGAACGCAATAACGCCCTCCTCACATCCCGCTTTCTTCCAAATTTTCGACCTCTCTTTAAATGTCTCATATCTATTTTAACGTTAATCCAAAATTACCAAGAGCTCGCTTGATCTCCTGAACCGCCCTCTTGCCAATACCCTCTATTTCCAGCAAATCCTCTTCCTTTTTTCTCACCAGACCTCCCGCTGTCCTGATGCCTGTCTCAGAAAGAGCATTGAGTGTTCTTGAGGAAAGATGCATATTCTCGATTTTTGTCTTTAATATTTCCATTTCCTCGGCCTTACTTTTGCCAGTCTCGGCCGAAATTGCCGAGGTCCGAACGCCAGCCGGCGCCTCAGCCTCCTCAGGCGCCAAAATCTCCTTAAAACCGGTTATCGCCCTTAGATGATTAATAATAATCTCGATTGATTTTTCCAGGGCCTCTCGCGGAGAAATTGTTCCGTCTGTTTCAATAAAAAATCTCAGTTGATTGTAATCGGTCCGCTCGCCAATCCGCATATTTTCCACCTCGTAATTAACTCTTCTTATGGGAGTGAAAATGGCATCAAGAATGATTACCCCGATCTCCACCTTTTCCTTGTGCAGATTTTCGCGAGAAACATACCCTAAACCTTTTTCAATAGTTATCTCAACGTTTAATTTTGCGTCTTTAGACGTCAAGGTGGCAATATGTTCATCTTTATTTACAACCTCAACCTGGGAAGAAGTACTGATGTCTTTTGCAGTAACCTCTTTAATGCCATTCACGGAAATTGTCGCCTTTTGCGGCTCGTCAGTGTGTATTTTAAATCTTATTTTTTTAAAATTTAAAAGAATGGTTATAACATCCTCTTTAATGCCCGTTATCTTTGAAAATTCATGAGGAACTCCTTCTATTTTTACGGCTGTGATGGCTGCTCCAGGGATGGAGGATAAAATTATTCTTCTCAAAGAATTCCCGAGTGTGTAGCCGTAGCCGGCATAAAGGCCATCAATCTCATAAACTCCTTTATTTTCTTCTTCAAGAACTATTCGCGGTTTTGAGGGCATTGCAATTTTGTAATCCATATAAATAAAATTTCTAATTACTAATTACTAATTACTAAATTTTTGGTCGACCCATTATTTCTCCTTCTTTTTTATTTTTATCAAATTTAATCCAAGAAGGCGGATTATATTTTTTAAGTTTTATGTCAATGTCTTTCAGAAAACCTTTATTTATTGATTGGGGCTTAATTGATATTTTATTACCCACCCTCAGTCTGAACGACGGGATATTTGCCTTTCTGTTATTTACCATAATATGACCATGGGAAACGATTTGCCTTGCCTTTGCCCTGGACTCAGCCAAGCCAAGACGAAAAACAACATTATCAAGCCGCAACTCCAGAAGTTCAAGTAGGCGCGCCCCTGCATCTCCTTTGCCTTTTTTATTCGCCTCTTTTAGATAATTGGAAAACTGCCGTTCCTGTATCCCGTAAGTTAATTTCATTTTTTGTTTTTCGCGCAGTTGAATCGCGTATTCAGATAAACCCTTCTTTCCTCTTTTTCTTTTTGTTTTACCAAAAATCCCCGGCGCATACGGCTTGCGGCTTAAAGGACATTTAGGGCCGAAGCATTTTTCGCCTCTTAAAAAAAGCTTTTCCCCTATTCTTCTGCACTTTTTACATTTACTATCTAACATAATACTAATCTACAAATTATACCCTGCGTGGCTTCCGTGGTTTTACTCCGCCATGCGGCACTGGAGTCCTATCGCGGATAAGATTAATTTCAATACCCTTGGCAGCGAAAGTGCGGATGGCTGACTCCCGACCTGCGCCAACGCCCTTTATAACCACATCAACATCTTTAATACCAACCATTTTTGCCTTTTCGGCTAAAAGTTCGGCAACTTTCGAGGCGGCAAAGGGAGTCCCTTTTTTTGCGCCCTTAAACCCAAGACTGCCGCTTGACGCCCACATCACCATATTTCCCTTGGAATCCGTAATGGTCAAAATAGTGTTATTATATGTTGACTGAATATGTAAAATGCCGCTGGCAAGCTTCTTTTTTGATATTTTGCTTAAGGAACGGGCCTTTAATTCTTGGTCAACTGTTCCTCCTTCTTTTTTAATAATGCGTTTTTTTCCCATATGCCAATTTTATGTCTTCTCTAATTTTCTTTTTCCGCTACCCATTGTTATTTTAGGCCTGCCTCTTGTAATTCTGGCGTTAGTTTTTGTACGCTGGCCCCTGACAGGAAGTTTTTTTATATGCCTAAGGCCTCGATAACATTTTATTTCTTTCAGTCGTTTGATATTTGAAACTGTTTCTCGCCTAAGATCCTCTTCAATGCGATATTTTTCCAGACCCTCCCTGATGGCATTTATTTCTTTTTCTGAAAGATCTTTGGCTTTTTTATCAAAAGGAATTTTCGCCTTGTTTAAAATTCCCCTAGCTCGGAAAAAACCAATGCCAAAAATATAGGTTAAGGCAACCTCTAATTTTTTATTATCCGGTATGTTTGTTCCTGCAATTCTCATCCCGTTAGAAATAGGACGCGGACACTACGTTCCACATTCTACGAATTATTACTAATAAATACGTTTTACTCATCGAATTAAATTTATCTATATATGCATCCGCGATTTCTAACGGGACTCATAAAATTATCCTTGTTTCTGTTTGTGTTTTGGATTTTTCCTGCAAATAATATAAATTCGGCCTCTTCGCCTTACCATTTTACAATCTTTGCAAATTTTCTTTACCGAAGCCCTTATTTTCATAGTCTTTGTATAATTCTCCCTTTGGCCCCATCAGGACTTAACTCGACCTTGACCCTATCTCCCACCAATACCTTGATTCTGTGTATTCTCATTTTGCCGGAAAGATAAGTAAAAATTTCCTTTCCGCCTGCTCCATCTGCCAAAAGCACACGGAATGCGGCACTTGGCAATGCCTCTATAACAGTCCCGATAGAAATTTTCTCAGACCTTTCTGCCATTAAAATTGATATTTAAATGATAGCAAATTGGCTATAAGTGTGTCAACCACTTATCAACCCGGCAATTTTTTCGCCAAATTCATTGGCGCTGGCTGGGCCGTTGGCGGTTACAATATTGCCATCTGCCACCGCATTTTCATCAACATATTCAGCTCCGCTCTCCTGAAGAATTTTTATCGGCCCCTTGTCAAACTGCGACGACCAGACCGTTGCCCTTTTACCCTTCAGCGCTCCGGCCTTTGCCAAAATTACCGGCGCGATGCAGATGGCGGCCAAAACCTTGCCGGCTTTCACAGTCTCTTGAATAATTTTATAAGAAAGTTCGTTATCTAGATATTTAAGCGCGCCTCCTCCGCCAATAAAAACCATTGCGTCATAATCATTAATATTAATGTCTTTTAAATTCATTTCTATATCAACCTCTCCGCCATAAACTCCAATGGCAACTCCTTTTTCCGCCCCGGCAGTGATTATTTTTATATCTGCCTTTTCCAAAACCTCTTTTACGCCAAAATATTCTTTGTCTTGAAAATCTCTAAAAGCAATGATAATGACAACTTTTTTCATAATACAATCTCTATATTCATCCTTGATTTATTCTTTGGTATAAAATGCCACCAGAAAGGCTTAAAGATTATTTCCGCTTTTTCAATGCGCGGGTATCTCTTGAAGACAGAATCATAATCCCCAGCCTTCGCCTCCATCAAATCTTTAATTAAAGAATCGGTATCAATATCCCAGACAAAATTCGCCCGGCCATTCAAACTAAAACCAATCTCCGTGTCATTGGGGTTTCTGGATAATAAATTAAATGTTAAATCTTCTAAATTGACAATCTTTGCCGCGTTTTTTTCCTGAATATATTTCCCTGCCAGAAAATTTGAAAGGTTGTCTTTTTTAATCAAAAATCCCGTTGCCTTGCCTTTTTCTTTGAAGACAAAAGTTTTGTCCCCTCCTCGAGGACCGACCTCGGGTTCCCCGAGGTCGGTCCTCGGGATAACATCGCCCGCCTGAGGATTGGCAGGATCGTCATAAAAATCGATCTTCAGGGCGCCATCATAAAGTAAATAATTATTCGGTTTTTGTTTTGAGGCAATTTCTCTTAAATAATTTTCTATCTTTTGTCTAAGATTATTTCTTATATTTCTAATGTCTTCCTCTGAAACAAGAGAAACTATTCCCATAGAACCTCCTGTTATTTCAGTCTTTGAACGGCCGTATATTTTTTCGTAACGATTGGTGCCCTTCAATCCAGGAATAGTAAAATCTGTAAAACTGATATTATACTCCGGCCCTGGCTTGTCTGCATATACTGTTGCCTCTATAGAGCCATTGGCAGGCACGATAATCGGTTCTTGGATTCTGAAAATTTTTCCATCCTGAGTTTGGAAACGGGTCTGGCTGACAAGTTTTTGAGAAACTGAACTGGTATTATAAACAACTATTTCGCCCCTGGCCCTTTGACCCTCGTTGCTGACGCCCGTGGCTGGAGCGCTTTGCGATTCTTCGTGCTCTAATTGGACTATTTCAAAAGTTAATAAATTAGGCCCGCCTCGAACTGCCTTAAATCCGCCCATTGGCGAATCAATATCTATAAATTCCTGATGAGGAGATATTCTTACGATTGCCGAAGAAAAATTAATCAAACCTATCGCACCTAAAATAATAACCAAAGACACCCCTAAAACAAAAAAGATTATTTTTGATTTAGGCAAACTTATTTTTGGAAAAAATATTTTTTTGGATTTAGCCAGTGGTTGGAGCGGTAATTTGCTTTCTTTTTCCTTTTTTAAAACATCTTGAATTATTTTTTTAGCCATATTAAAAGTATAACATATTTTTTATTCCAATACTGCCTTTATTCTGCGCACCCCGGCTGAAGAGGCTTCTTCTTTGATAATTTTAAAACGGCCGAGTTCGCCGGTATTGGCAACATGCGGCCCGCCGCACAACTCAACACTAAAATCATCAATTTTATAAATTTTAACAATACCGCTATATTTGCTCGCGTCAAAAGAAATTTTTACTTTTTTCAAGGCCTCTTCTTTTGGCATCTCAATCATTTCTACCGGAATTTTTTCCTGAATTTTTTGATTAACCAAGTCCTCAACTTTTTTAATCTGCTCGTCCGTCATTTTCTGTGAATAATTAAAATCAAAACGCAAACGTTCGGCTGTGATATTGCTGCCTTTCTGGATAGTATCGTCACCCAATATTTTTCGAAGCCCTGACAAAAGCAGATGCGTGGCAGTATGATATTTTGTTGTCTGCTTGCTAGCGTCCGCCAACCCACCCTTGAACATGCCAGCCGAAGCAGTGCGGGAAAATTCCTGGTGCTGTTTCAATTGCTCATTAAATTTTCCAATATTTACCTCAATTCCCTTTTCTTTTGCTAACTCCTGCGTAAGTTCAATGGGAAAACCATAGGTTGTAAAAAGAATGAAAGGGTCTACGTTTTTTTCAAACTCTTTCAATCCTCTCTCCAGTGTTTTTTTAAATCTTTTTTCTTCGTTTTCCAATTCATTCATAATTCTTGATTCATTATTCTTTACCTCTGGGTAATGTTCTTTATAAATATCAACAACAACCTCAGCAATTTCTTTCGTGAAATCTTTTTCTATCCCCAACAATTTTCCGTGCCGGACTGCTCGCCTTATCAATCTACGCAACACATAACCCCTACCAACATTTGACGTTATAACCCCGTCGGCAATTATAAACACGCTCGCCTTGATATGGTCAGCAATAATTCTAATTGATTTTTCATTAGATTTGAGATTTAAAATTTGAGATTTTATTTTGGCGACGACAGGAGCAAACAGGTCTGTTTCGTAAACACTTGAAACCCCTTGCATCACCATCGCAATCCTCTCCAATCCCATTCCGGTATCAACATTTTTCTGTTTAAGCGGCTCAAATTTACCCTCTGCTGTTTTATTGTATTCCATAAAGACATCATTCCAGATTTCCGTACCGTTAATAAACATTTCCGTATCCGGTCCGCACGGTCCAATCGCACCAGCTGGCCCCCACCAGTTATCCTCCCTTCCTTTATAAAAAATTTTTTCTTTTGGAATACCCAAAGATTGCCAGATTTTGGCTGATTCTTCATCGCAGGGAGCGTCTTGGTTGCCTTCAAAAACAGTGATAGTGATTCTTTTAGAATCAATACCCAGCCACTTTGGAGAAGTTAAAAATTCAAAACTCCATTCAATTGTTTCTTTCTTAAAATAATCCCCGAATGACCAATTTCCCAGCATCTCAAAAAAAGTCAGATGGCTTTCATCGCCCACCTCGTCTATGTCGCCTGTGCGGATGCACTTTTGTGAATTTGCCACGCGCCTCCCGCCCGGATGGTCCTCGCCTAAAAGATACGGCACCAAGGGATGCATGCCGGCAGTGGTAAAAAGCACAGTCGGGTCTGTTTCCGAAGGAATTAAGGAAGCCGAGGAAATAATCGTATGCCCCTTGCTCTTAAAAAATTTCAAAAACTTCGCGCGGATTTCTTGGGAGGTCATAAAGATATTATAAATAAAATACAAAAAATAAAAAAGCGGTTTGATGTCATCTCCATCTCCCCGCTTTTTGTTTTTATGCTCCTATGTGCAATACCGAAATATTGCCAAAGTTTTCGTGATATTCTTTTAGTTTTACTTTTACTCTCTCACCGGCTTCTTCTCTTCCTCCTGTAAATCTACTCCTTAATTTTTTATGGAAAAGTTGCGCTTCTTCACGAGTGGAAAATTTCTCTTTTATCTCTTTTTCAATTGTTATATTCCACTTATTAAGCCAGCTTTTTAATTCTTCCACTGATTTTTCGGTGGTTATAATCAGATTGCCAGCAACGCCAACTTTCATTGTTGGAGAGGGCGAACAGCAAAGCATTGAAAAAGTAACCACCCCTTCATTCCAGTCGTATTTATCAACTGAAAAATAATAAGGTATGGTATTATCCACACACAATGGCGGTTTCCTCTAAAATAAATGTGCACCACTGAGTGGCGCACATGATTATCTTCTACAGAAATTTAAATAAAAAATCTTACCAGATAAATGCGATCGCTTCCAAGTGGTAAGATTTATTTTTAGAGGTTTATTTTATTATTCCTCCGCCGAGCATTGTTTTCTTGCCCGCCGATGAGGAGGGGCCATCATAAATCACCAACGACTGGCCGGGAGTAACAGCACGTTGAGGTTTAGAAAATTTAACTAAAATGTTACCAAATTTCAGCGATCGCATTTTATTTAAACCTTTTTGAAATTCAATTTTACAGCTTTGCAACGGCTGGCGGTATCTAATTCGCGCTTTGTAGGTTTTTCCGCTGGACGGCGGTTTTCCGGAGACCCAGTTTATATTTTCTATCTCCACTTCTTTTTTATAAAATTTTTCCTCTCTCGCTTTATCCGCCACTATAATTAAATTTTTCTTAATATTTTTTGCCACAATATAATATGGCACCCCACCTTCGCTAAAGCTTCGGCGGGCAAGCCCGCCCCAACCATGACGTTGACCGATAGTATAGAACATCACTCCCTCATGCTCGCCGACAATTTTGCCGTCTGCTGTAACCACTTTTCCTTTTTTGGGCTTGATATATTTCTTGAGAAAATCAGCCATTGGAAACTCGCCGATAAAGCACACTCCCATGCTTTCGTCTTTTTCCGCCGTGGGTAGATTGTTTTTCCTCGCCAATTCCCGCACTTGCGGTTTTAATAAATCGCCGATAGGGAAAAGACAATGCTTTAACTGCTTTTGCGTTAATGTCCAGAGAAAATACGATTGGTCTTTGTTTAAATCACGAGCAATTTTCAATTTACAATTTTCAATTTTCACATAGTGGCCAGTGGCTATATAATCAGCCCCGAGTGATAATGCTTTTTTTAAAAAAATGCCGAACTTAATATTTTTATTGCACATCACATCAGGATTCGGCGTCCTGCCCGCTTTGTATTCGCGAAGCATGTAATCCACAACGTCACGCTTGTACTCTTTTTCCGCATCAATAGTGATGAAGGAAATACCAAGTTTAGCGCAAACCCGCATGGCATCTCTTCTATCTTCTTTCCAATCGCAATAAAACCCCTTTGGATACCAGCCCCTTATAAAACAGCCGACAAGGTCGTAACCTTTTTGCTTAAGTAACACCGCTGCCACCGAAGAATCTACCCCGCCGCTCATCGCCACAAAAACCTTAGATGCCATATCTTACCCTGTTTAATTTATGCTTCTCGAACGTTTCGGCATAATGTGTCACACCATTTTTGTCGGAAAGATAATACCAATATTTTGAATCAACGGGATTGAGTGCCGCATCTACGGCATCCAGTCCAGGATTGCAAATCGGCATCGGCGGCAAGCCTTTATTTTCATAAGTGTCAAGTTCCACGTCAACCTGAAGCAACATTCCGTCATTAAGACGTTTCCATAGAATTCCGGAGATGATTCTCCTGTCCTCCTTGTCGTGCGCCTCCTTTTCTATAATTGACGCCATTGTGAGAATTTCTTTCTTTATTTCTCCAATTTTGGCTTTAAAATTATTTTCCATTTTTTCGATAATTTCCTTTTCGTTTTCCGAGCCGCCAAGGAAATAAGTGTCTGGAAACAAATATCCTTCCCTTGCAATTTTAAGAAAATTTTCTTTGTTAAAATTGTCAAATCGGTTGAATTTTTCGGCAATATCTTTCACTGTATATCCTTCGGGAATGATCACCTTTACCTGAAGCAAAGGAAATTGATCTAATTTTTTTAAATATCTGAAAAACAAACCCGAGCCGATTAAGGCAAAAAAAACAAGAAAAGATAAAACTATAGTGATTTTTTTCATAATTAAAACAGTTAGATCGGCAAATTTGGCGGTGGCTCGCCCTTCTTCGCCTCAATTCTTCCAAGAGTCGGAGTTTCCGCCACGCGACCCGGAAAATGGAAAATTGTCGCTAATTCCTCAGTGTTTAAAATAAAAGAAGTGTGGTCATAAGGCGGATAAAAATAAGAGCGCTGGCGAAAGGCGTCCAATATTTTTTTTCTTCTTATTGGATCCCTGATTTTTTTTAATTGCCATTGATAATCAAGATCGCTAAGGCGAACAGGTTTAAAGCCATTAAGATTAAGGGCATTAAATTGCTTCATCACGCCAATTATTGAAACTTTATTTACATTATTAAACTTATCTTTTCTTGCCAAATACATTACCCTGATGCCGACATCAAACCCCAGTTTGGAAACATCGCGCTCAATTGCCTTTATCACTTCTGTCTGGCCGGGCGTCAATTTAAAAATCCCCATTTCAATCTCCCCTTCTTTCGGCTCTCCTTTAGCCTCTTTCATTATTTTATCCACAAGTTTTTTTCCCTCTTCCTTCCAATCTTTTTTTGTGGCCCTGACCAAAATCTGAAGCCAAACCTGCTCCCCTTCTTTCAATGAACCGAGAAATTCTATCATAGAGGTAATCGGATCATTTTTCTGTTCTTCTTTTGTGGCTAATTCATGCAGGCCGTAATCAACATAAGTTTTAATAGGATAGGCATCCTCAGCGGTCAAATCAAATTCTGTCCCCCAACAACCCCAGTCTTTATCAAACCCGTCTGTAAAAGTCATTTTTGTATAATCATCAACTTCAGTAATTTCCACATCAGGATACTGAGCGTAAATCTGCGCCTCTACTAAATTTCTGAAAAATCTCTGGGTATATATAAAAAAACGCACCTCTCCGTTAATACTGGCGATTTCCAAACTGAACCACGCCCTCAGCCATCCCAGCCAATATCTTTCATATAAATTCCCGTCTCTGGTCTGATGAAGCATATTTAAGACAATCTCCATTGCCTTAGGGCTTTTAGTGATTTCCCGCGGGAGTTTTATTTCCAAAAGAGTCCAATCAAGTTTAGAAATAAAGCGGGCCCTAATGTAATACAGCCAAAGCCCCCAGAAAATTAAAAATAAAATGACGGGCAACCATAAATAACGCGCCTCAATCACTGCCTGCCGGAGACCGATAAAAAATTCAGGCAAAGACATATTTCCCCTCTTTGTTTTTCTTAAAATATTTTCGGTTTTGCAAATTCACCAAAATAGTATTTTCTTTTACGTGCCGCTCCTTCAGAACATTTTTGATTATTTCCTCTTTGGTAAGAGGCCCCCTTGCTTTTATGCTATCTTTAATAATATCCTTCACTGTTCCCACCTTATAACCCCATTCATCCAAAGCATAAAGCCCCCGGCCCACAAGAACAAACCTTGGGTCTTTTATAAGTTCATTATGAACAGTTGCCGAATGAGCCGGCCTTGAAAAAATCTCATTGATTTTTCCGCACACCTCGGAGAAATGCAGAGGCGACCCGTGTTTTTTCAAAACTAAAAAGGCGAAGTCGCGCATCCCGCGCGGTTTGATGTAAGGAGAGGAAACAGGTCCCCATTCCCCAAAAGCATTTTTAAGAATAATTTTTGAGATATTAAGCCAAGAGCGAATGATTTCCTCGCGAATCTCCTCTTTTATTATATCTTTTGCTTTTTTCCTAAAAAACGCGGCAATCTCCTCTTCGGGAATGAGGTCGTCTTCGCTTATTTCCTGATGCAACTGCCTTAAAACTTCATGCACCTTATCAGCCATATCCTTATCGATTGTCCAGCAATGGCAAAACTCGTCATCTTCTCTTAATTTTATAAAATCGTCGCCCAACACCAGTAAGAAGATGATATGGTTTTTTAAATTTGGATCCGGGGCAAGATAATCCAAAATCTCTTTTTCAGAAATAATCTTTCCTTTATCGTCAATAATATTTTTGAGTTCTGAAAAAACATCGTTTAACGATTCAAAGACTGGATTTTTTTTGATTGAATTCAGGGCAAAATTTTCTATTTGCCTGACCCGCTCTCTGGTAATGCCGTATTGCCGGCCAATCGCCTCAAGAGTTTTTCTTTCTTCTGCATCATCAAGCCCGTAACGCTGGCTGATAATATCGCGTGTCCTGTCTTTAAGACTGAGAAGTAATTTTTTTGTAGCGATATTCGGCTTAAACGAAAGTTTAATCATTTTATTACGAAATTTATTAATTTATCAGGCACAAAAATAATCTTTTTGATTGTCTTGCCTGTTGTATATTTTTTAACATTTTCCTTTTTTAATGTCAACTCCCGGGCCTCATTTTCAGAAATCCCTGTTGGCGCCTCAATTCTGTCGCGCACCTTGCCGTTAATTTGTATTACCATCTCAAAAGTCTCCTCCTTTATTTTTTTATGGTCAAACTTCGGCCATTTTTCCAAAAAGATTGATTTTTTATTGCCTAATTGATGCCACAATTCTTCGCTGAGGTGTGGAGCGAAGGGGCTTAAAAGAGTAATCAGTAATAAGTAATCAGTAATAAGTAATTGTTTTTCTTTTTCCATCTCGTTTAGTAAAATCATTAAGGCGCTGATTGCGGTGTTAAACTTAAAATTTTCAATGTCCTCTGTAATCTTCTTTATTGTTTTGTGTAATAAATTTTCTAGTTTTGAATTTTTAAATGTAGATTTAATATTTGATATTTGAGATTTGAGATTAAAGATTCTTTCTAAGAATCTTTTAGTTCCCATAATTCCTGTCGGATTCCATGGCCCGCCATGGGAGTATTCTCCCATAAAACATAAATACATGCGCACTGTGTCCGCGCCGTAATTTTTCACCAGCTCATCCGGGTCAACTACATTTCCTCGAGACTTGGACATCTTATATCCATCCGATCCAAGAATTATGCCCTGGTGCCGCAAACCTGAAAACGGTTCGCTAAAACTAAGATAACCGAAATCTTTTAACACTTTTGTAAAAAATCTGGAATATAAAAGATGAAGGACTGTGTGTTCCGTCCCTCCGATATACATGTCAACCGGTAACCATTGTTTTATTTTTTTCGCGTCAGCGAATTTCTTTTTGTTTTTTGGATCAACATAGCGCAAGTAATACCAAGAGGAGCAGACAAAAGTATCCATAGTATCTGTTTCTCTTTTTGCCAGGCCCTTGCACTTCGGGCATTTTACATTGATAAATTTTTCTGAATGTGCCAACGGCGATCTACCTTCCTCTGTCGGCAAATAATTTTTTACATTTGGCAAAATTACAGGTAAATCCTTTTCCGGTACCGCCACTTCACCGCATTTATCGCAATAAATAATAGGAATTGGCAGAAATAAAAACAGGAACTTGGTCTCCTGTCGCAGGATTTATCGCCTTAATGCCCTTAATTTCAACGCCGGTTTTTTCTTTTCCAGCCTCCATTCTTTGCAGTTCTGTCTTTTTTTTTGATTCTTTAATATACTTAGCGACTTCGTCGTAATTTTTAATTTTCAATTTTAAATTTTCAATCAATGAATGCTCAGGGGCTATAACACAATAAGTGCATCCAAAAATCGTATCTAATCTTGTCGTAAAAACTTCTAAATTACTGATGACTGATGACTGATTACTGATTACTTTAAATCTAATTTCCGCTCCTTCGCTCTTTCCTATCCAATTTTTCTGCATCAATTTGGTTTTTTCCGGCCAGTCTAATTCGCCAGCTGGCGAATCCAAATCTTTCAGCAATCTGTCTGCGTATCTCGTAATCTTGAACAGCCATTGCTCTATCTCGCGCTGGAGAACTTCTGTTCCGCATCTCTCGCATTTTCCGTCCACCACTTGTTCATTCGCCAGCACAGTATGGCATTTCGGACACCAATTTGCCAACGCCTTCTTTTTGTACGCCAAGCCGTTTTTATATAACTGCAGAAACATCCATTGCGTCCATTTATAATAATCGGGGTCGCTGGTAATGACCATTCGCGACCAGTCATACATATTACCCATACTTTCCAATTGTTTGGTCATTGCGGCAATGTTTTTATAAGTCCATTCTTTGGGGTGGATTTTGCGCTTTATGGCTGCGTTTTCCGCGGGCAGGCCAAAGGCGTCAAAACCAATGGGTTCGCCTCAAAAATTTTTTTCTTTCTCCAGTGCCTTTGCCATTTGGATTCAATTTTTTTAGGATTGTAAGAATTCATGTCACTCATTTCTGAATTTTTTTATCCCTATCCAGATGAGAACCGCTAAGGCGATTCCCAAAATAAGAACCCATTTTTTTACATTTATCATATACTGATATTATATCACAGGCCGTTAGATTTTAAACTCTATAACATCTCCGTCCTTTACAACGTATTCCTTCCCCTCTGTGCGGATAAGGCCTTTTTCGCGCGCGTATATCCAAGGAGCTTTACCCGCCGACTGGCGGACGGCATTGAGCAATTCCTGCCAGTTTATCACCTCGGCGCGGATGAATTTTTCTTTGAAATCGGTGTGAATGGCGGCGCCCGCCTCGGGCGCCGTGTTTCCGCTTTTAATCGTCCACGCCCGCGTCTCATCCTCGCCCGTGGTAAAAAAAGTCATTAGGCCTAAAAGCTTATACGCCTCAACAATCAATTTATCCAAATTGCTTTCCACGCCCAATTCCTTTTTTTCTTCCTCGCTCATGTCTATTAAATCCTCTTCGGTTTTAATGTCTAATGATATGCCATTAAAGCCGAGGGGAATCTGGCTCCTGGAATCCTTTCCCTCGCTGACCGGGATGGAAGGAGCCTGTTCCCCGAGGCTAATACCGGAAATATTGTAAACATAAAGAATCGGCTTGAAGGTCAGTAAATGTAAATCTTTTACCGAATCAAACTCGTCTGGAGAAATCGCTTCGCGCGCCGGTTTCCCCGCCTCCAGTCCCGCTTTTATTTTTTTCACAATCTCCTGTTTCTTGATCGCCTCTTTATCCAATGAACGAACTTCTTTTTCCAATGCCTGCAATCTTTTGTTTACCGTTTCCAAGTCGGCAAGAATAAGTTCCGCCTCTATCACTCCAATATCGTTTCCCGGGTCTATTTTATTGTGAACATGAGTAATTTTTTCATTTTCAAATGCGCGCACCACTTCGCAGATGGCGTCCACCTCGCGGATATGCGACAAAAATTTATTTCCCAAACCCTCGCCCTCTGCCGCGCCCTTCACCAATCCGGCAATGTCCACAAATTCAACGGCAGCCGGCACGACTTTTTTGGAACGCGAAAATTCCGCCAACTTCCCAAGCCGCTCGTCCGGCACCTGCACCACGCCAACATTCGGGTCAATGGTGCAGAAAGGATAATTGGCAATGTCAACCTGTTTTTTAGTCAGGGCCTTAAAGAGCGTGGACTTGCCCACGTTAGGCAAACCGACAATGCCGATAGATAAAGACATGGATTGATTAAATCAAAAAACTTGGTAGAATACAATCCATCCTGGCGGGCGGGGAGCGCCTCGTTTGTCCCGCAAAATAATGAGCGTAAGCGAATATATTTTGTGAGGATCCCGTGAACAAGGAGCAAGATATAAACAGACGGTAATAAAGTTAGGGGACGTAGCTCAGCGGCAGAGCACCGCTTTTGCATAGCGGGGGTCAGGGGTTCAAATCCCCTCGTCTCCATATTGCTCATTATTAACGGGATCCACGAAAAACATAGTCGCATTTGCTCCTTGTTTTTCGGGACATCGAGGAGGTCAGCGGTTCGAATCCGCTCGGGTCCACCAAAGTTGAATTCAATAAATCAAGGCGTTGCGCAGTACCGAGCCAGCGCGCCCATAGTATTAGCATGTCCCGGAAAATTATATAATGTCTTTTCAGTTGAAAATACAATCGCATAAGTGGGAATTTGGGCGTTGGGGTGGCAGTCAAGAGAGGTATTTTTCAGGTAAACAAAACACCAAGGCTCTGAACTGAGATATCTGGGGTCGTGCGGCAGTTGGGGTATAAATCCTTCCGATATCAATGGAGTAAAAACACTGCTCCAATTATCTTCCCCTTGGCAGTCAGTTGCCCGCTGATCATGAGTGCCCGGATAGTCGCCATGGTCGTCAAAATATAATTCTAGCGCCGTTTGAAATTGCCTTAAATCCGCGACTCTTCTTGCATCCCTTGCCTTGGCGCGCGCCGAATTTAACGAGGCCAAAACAACAGAGGAAAGAATGCCAATGATGGCAATGACCACCAGAAGTTCAATTAAGGTAAATCCTTTTAAATTTCTATTCAAGTTTTTACTGCAATTTCTTCAAGAAACCGAAGGTATCCTGGAAATTGCGGATGATGACGTCAAAAACCGATTCTGGAGAGCGCGGAGTGAGAATGGTTCTTATTGGCGATTTTGTCAAATTGTCGGATTCGTCAGCAGAGGCCACCCTGATTCTGTAAACAGTCGCTGGCTTGAGATTGGTGAGAATGACAATATGGTCAGTGGTATATTCATTCTCATACCCCGCCGTATTGGCCAACTCCTCAGATATGCCCACTCCCTCTTCAAAATAAACCAGAGAGTTGGCAGGCTCGTCTGTTTTCCAGGAAATCACGCTTTGCAGTTTGTCTGTTCTGCCCGGCAAAAGAGCGTTATCAATTCTGATGGCGGAAATGCCCGGCGCCACAGTATCTTTCTTGGTTCTGATTTTTAGGGGGTCTCCTTCCACAAGAATATTATTTTCATCATAGCCAAATGTGCGGATCTCGTACGGAGTGTCTGGAATAAGATTTTCCAGTTTCAGGTTATGGGTTCTCACTCTTGTTGAATCACCCACGCGATAGACCTTTTTGGTTATTAAGTTGGTGTATTCTGCAAAAGAACTGGTTTCTTTTTCAGTCACCCATCTGACCTCCAGCTCTGTGTTGCCGAGTTTGGAAATTTCCGGCTTTACCTTTGAGGCCTTGGTGGAAAAGGTGATGTCCTTGGATTTGCCAACCACGCCCGGGAAAACAAATGACCTAGCCTGAATATGATAGATAGTTGCCGGCGAAAGGCCGGTAAGTTCTATTTTATGCTCCCTGGTTTTTTTCTCCACTTGGCTCAATTCCACATTATAACTCTGATAATCTTTTTCCGCCGCATAAGCCAAAGTGCCGTAAGCCGGCACATTGCTGCGCCAACTCACTGTTGCCGAACTCTCGGTAACATCGCTGACCTCCACCTGACTGATCACTGGCGGCACCAAAGAGGGCATCACAGATTCAATCATTCCCTCCAAATCTTCCTGAAACTGCTCTGCGTTTTCCAAGGTCATTAATTCTTCCAGGGCCTCTGCCGCGAATTTGGTGCTAAAGGTCTTATCCTCGGAAATACTGGTATTCCCTGACCTGTCCACAGCCGTCACCTTATAATGATATTCTGTGCCCAATTTAAGGCCTGACAATTTGATGCTATGGCTGGTCATAAATTCTGAAGAGCCGGCTGTGTTCCCATAAGTTGTTCCCTTGCCGTAAAGCGCGAATCCCACTACTGATTCATTTGTGCTAAAAGAAATAGTGGCTTCAAAGGCGGCAATATTTAAAACCTGAATATTGGAAATCACCGGCGCAGTGGTGTCTTTTTCCACAGCAATGCCTCCGCCTCCTCCAACCTGCTGAATGACTATCTCTCTGGCCGAAGTGGTGGTGGCTGTTTGTTCAAGTGAAATTGCCTGATTAGCGTTGGCGTCAGCGGATTTCACCCGGTAATAATAAGTGGCGCTCTCGGATAAACTGGTAAGAGTGTAGGCATGATTAATGGAAAGAACCGAATCAAGAGCAGGAAAATCAGTGTAAATGCCGCTTGTCCTGCCATATTCCACCTGGCTGTTTGCCAGTTCATCGGTCTGCCAGATAATCACTATAGCAGAGGAAGTTTTTACCGGCGTGGAGATATTGGAAATCACCGGCGGTTTGGTGTCATAGGTAGTGGCAAAAGAATAATAATTGCCGTCATTCTTGTCAAGAGAAATATTATTGTCGCTGTCTGTTGACTTCACATAATAATAATAGGTTGTTCTTGGCGTCAGGCCGGATAAAGTCACCCTATGCTGATAAGGAGATCCCACCATAGCGGGATTGCCGATCTCGCTGGAGCCGGACAAAGAAGCATTGGTTGAATAAATCACATACGAATCGCTGTCCTTGTTTGTGTTCCAGAAAATAACCGCGCCTTGGTCGCTCACAGACTCAGTGGTAACATCGCTGATAATGGGTCCGCCCAAGGTGAGAAAAGAGCCGCCGGGCGCAGAACCCTCGTTGCTCATCACATCTGTTGATTTCACCCGGAAAACATATTCAGTGTTCGGCGCTAAATCGCTGATGAAAATTTCATGGCTGGTTACATAAGAAATGCTTGTGGTGGTGCTGGCGTAATTTCCAGCCGACTGGGTGGAAAATTCCACTTTTGAATTGGAAAGTTCATCTGTGGTCCAGGTGATTCTCGCCCAGGTGGCTTGAACTTCTGCCGCGGAAACACTGGAAATCACCGGCGCGGTAAAGTCGCTTCCCCCCTGGCCGTCAGGCAAATCGTTTTGCGGAACAGAATAACTGGAAATATCGTTGTCTGAATCAGTGATATTCAATTGATAATAATAAGTGGTGGTGGAAGCAACAGCCGTGTCAGTGTAATAA
Source organism: Candidatus Terryibacteriota bacterium (assembly GCA_016208535.1). Lineage (GTDB taxonomy): Bacteria > Patescibacteriota > Minisyncoccia > UBA9983 > UBA9983 > JACQXW01. The sequence continues at coordinate 194 of JACQXW010000003.1, read as the reverse complement.
TTTTGATTTATATCAGTGATGGCGCTGAGGAGAGAATAATTAATTCCGTCAACAGAGCGGTACAATTTGTAATTGCTGAATTGCGCCGTGGTGGTGCTGGTGTAAATCTGCCAACTCATAAATTCTTTAAAATCATTGTTATTGGGATTGCTGATGTCGTAAATCATAAAGTTCTGGGGCTGGGAAGGCGCGGT
>JACQXW010000028.1 GCA_016208535.1 Candidatus Terryibacteriota bacterium | reverse complement strand
TGGGCGCCATAGAAAATTCAAAATTTAAAAATCAAAATGCAAAATTACAAATCAAAGTTAAAAAATTCTGGATTTTCTCTCTTGGAGCTTTTGATTTACATTGCCATCTTGGCAGTGGTGGTTGTGATGATTAGCAACATTATTTTTTCCTTGAATAAGAGCAGGGCAAAAATAGAGGCAGAGAGCGAGCTTAATTCCAATCTGCGCTTCAGTCTTTTGAAAATTGTTCAAGATATAAAAGAGGCCTCTTCTGTGAGCATTCCCGGGACAATTGGCGCTGCCTCCTCAACGCTCCAGGTCTTTGTTTCTCCCAATATCGTCTTATATGATGTTTTTGACGGCCGACTGAGAAGAACAGTGGATGGCGGTTTGCCAGATATTATTACTTCAGACAAAGTTTTTATACAGGCGCCGTCTTTTTTCCGGCTGGAAAATTATAATCCTGTTCTTAACGCCACCACCACTGGCATTCAGATAAGTTTAACAATGAATTACAATAGCCAGAGTCCGGATTATAATTATTCCGAGAGCGTTAAGACAACAGCGTCATTGAGATAGAATATAGAATATAGAATTTAGGATTTAGGAGTATGGAAAATAATCAATTAAAATCATTCAAAGATTTGAAAGTTTGGCAAAAATCTCTTGATCTTTCTGTTTTGATTTACAAAATAACTGAAAAATTTCCCAAAGAAGAAATGTATGGGTTAATTTCACAAATGAGAAGAGCGGCGGTTTCCATTCCTTCAAATATTGCAGAAGGTTTTAAAAGAAATCATAAAAAAGAAAAATTACAATTTTATAATATTGCTTATAGTTCAGACGCAGAATTAGAAAGCCAAATAGAAGTTGCTAAAAATCTTAAATTCCTGTCTTTGGAAGATTATCAAAATTCATTGTCATTACTTACAGAGGTTTCTAAAATGATAAATGGCTTGATAAAATCTCTAAATTCTAAATCCTTTATTCTAAATTCTAATATTGGGGTTGCCACTTTGCCCATAGTTTTTGTTCTGGCTTTTTTTCTTCTCGCGGTCATTGTCAGCATCGCCGCCATTTCCTTTAACGAAAGCGTTGTCAGCCAGGGAGCGGTTTACGGGTCAAGGGCTCTTTTTTTTGCCGAGGCCGGCGCCCGGGACGCCCTAATCAGGATCAGCCGCAATAAAAATTATTCCTGCTCTCTGCCCTCCACAGGCTGTTATCAGATTGATTTTACGGAAAACGGATGTTCCAATAACGAGGGGTGTGCTAAAATAACAGTAAGCGCAGAGATGTCGCCAAAAATTATTGTTTCCGAGGGCAGGATTAAAAATAATATCAGAAAAGTACAGGTCAATGTGTTTTTTGACGCTCTGCAAAACGGCGAGATAACGGATATTCAGTGGCAGGAAATTACGGAGTAAATTATGGATTTATTAAAATTATTCACAAGAGAGGAGGCAATAGCCGGAATGGAGATTAGCGATTCTTATATTAGGATTGCTCTTTTAGGGTTAAAAAAAGAAAAACAGGCAAAAAAAGAAATTATTGAAATAAAGGCGCTAAAAAAAGCGCCGCTTAAAGCGGGGATTATTGTCAATGGTGTAATTGAAAATAAAGCCGTTTTTGTAAAAACTCTAAAAGAGATTCTAAAAGAGATTAAGCCGAAAATCAGGTATGCTGTTGTTTCCATTTTACCAAACAACATTTATTCCCATCTCTACTCCTTTCCAAAAACTGTCAGCGGAGAAAAATTAGAAGAAACAATGAAGCTTACCATCGGTTTTCAATTACCCATGAAGACAGAGGAGGTGTATCTTGATTGGGAAAAAGTTTCTCTTATTAAGGAAAATGAAATTTTTTTGGCTAGCGTTCCCAGGCCGATTATCGATGTTTACACTGAGACTCTTACCGCTGGCGGAATAATGCCCGTAGCCGTGGAATTCCATCCCATGAGCGCTGTCAGGCTGATTGATTTTCCTTCGGACAAGACGGCCCGTCTTCTGCTCATTGCCGACAGGCAGAACATCAATGTCTCGGTTATTGAAAATAGGACCATTAAATTTAACCGCTTGGTGCCTGCTGATTTTTTGAATGATGATATCAGAAAGGTTATTGATTTTTAGATGCCGGTGGGCACAGAAGAGGCTTATGAAAACCAAAAGGCAGTTGTCTTTTCTGGATTCTTGTCAAATCTTGCTCTTGGCCTCTCTGTTTTTTTTGGCGCCGTCTTTGCCGGCGCCTGGATTTTAATGACAGTTCTCCAGCAGAATTTCAATGCTCGGCTCAGCGCCTTGAATGTTTTACCTCTAGCCACTGATAGCGTTGAATTGGAAAATCGGGCTGAAAATTTTAATGAATTGGTGAGAAGGGCGGCCGGCCTTTTGGAAAATCTCCCTAAATGGAGCGGGGTTGTTGAGGATATAAGGGTCAGGGCAGGGTCGGGAATAATTATCAATAATCTATCAATACCTTCTGTTGAGGGGATAATCAATATTAGTGGAATCAGCCAAAGCCGAATCCAATTAAACTTATTTAGAAAAACTCTTGAGGAATCATTATTATTCACAGACATAAAATTACCACTCACCAATCTGGAGATGAAGGAAAATATTCCCTTTTCAATTTCTTTTAAATTAAAAGATCCGGCAATACTATATGTTCAGTAGAAAACAGTTAATTATAAAGATTTTAAAAAACCTGTTGAAGGCAGGGATGGCAGCAGTAGCGGCAGCGGTTGTCATTTTCTTTTCCAGCAGCCAGATTTCCAAAATCAGCCAGACCATAAGAGAACAAAGAATCTCTGCCTTTGTTTTGGAAAAAAGGAGCGAGACAATTTTCCAACTGAGAGAGGGTTTCAGGGTTATCGGTGATGCGGACAAAAAAATTGAGGAGGCTCTTCCGCCAGCGGAAAATATTTTGGGATTTGTGGCGGGTATGGAAAATTTAGCCAGCCAGAATTCAGTCCAGCAGATTCTAAGTTTCAGTGTTCTGGCTGATAAAATTATTGATTACAACATAAATCTCAACGTCAATATCTCTAGTTTGATAAATTATCTGAAAAATTTTGAAAAACTCCCTTATTTCACGGGAATTTCCAGTATAAATTTAAGCGCCTCTTCTGTCGGCGGCTGGGAAGAAAATTCTGCCGTCTCCTTAAGGGCAAAATTTTTTATCAGATAATAAAATAATAATTATGAATCCATATCTTTCAGTCATCATTCCGGCCTATAATGAAGGCGAAAGAATTATTAAAACCATTCAGCGGATTTCTGAATATCTTCAGAAACAAAATTATTCTTATGAAATTTTGGTTGTCAGCGACGGGTCAAAAGATGAGACAGCAGAAATAATCTCAAATCTCAAATCTCAAATTTCAAATCTCAATTTGATTGACCGTAAGGAAAATAAGGGCAAGGGCTATACGGTACGAGAGGGGATGCTGGCAGCCAAAGGCCAAATACGGCTTTTTACTGACGCGGACAATTCCACGGACATTTCCTATTTTGAAAAAATGATGCCCTTGTTTGAGAGCGGATACGATATTGTGATTTCCACCCGCGATTCCAAAGACGCTGTTGGCGCCAGCCAGGAAGTGCCCCAGCCGTGGTATAAGAGGCTGATGGGCAATTTAGGTAATCTCTATATTCAGATTTTGGCCGTGCCCGGAATCTGGGATACCCAAAACGGCTTCAAGGCATTTACCGCCGAGGCAACTGAAAAAATTTTCCGCCTTGCCAAAATAGAGCGCTGGGCCTTTGATGTGGAGGCGCTTGCCCTGGCGCGAAAGTTTAAATATAAAATAGGAATTATTCCCGTTCACTGGATTAATGATCCCAAAAGCCATGTAAAACTTTCCGGTTATTTCAAGGTGTTGCTTGATGTGCTTAAAATTCGCTGGAATTTAATTTCAGGCAAATATGAAAAATAAAAAACATAAAATAGTGGCTGAATTTAGAAGGGATCTAGTTAGTAATGACTGGATTTTAATTTCTTCGCTCAGGCAGGTCAAACCGCATTTTTTATCCAAAAAAGGAAAAATTAAAAAAAAGATTTCCCTTAAAAACTGCCCATTTGAAAATCCCCAAAAAAGCGGGAATCCAAAGCCGATTTTGTGGGTTCCTAAGCCTAAAAGGCGAGATTGGTTTATTCAGGTTATTCCCAATAAATATCCTCTTCTTTTAACTAAAAACAAGTGCGCCAGGTTTGATTTGGCGGGAATCCACCAAAAAGTCGAGGCCCTTGGCTTTCACGAGGTGGTTGTTATGGCTGACCATAAAAAGACCATAGAAAAAATGTCTTTGGAAGAATTAATTCTTGTTTTTAAAATTTACAGAGAACGGTACCGGGCATTGGAGAAAAATAAATGCGTTGAATATATTTTGATTTTTCATAATCAAGGGGAACTGGCTGGCGCCTCTATTGAACATCCCCACTCTCAAATCGCGGCCCTGCCCATCACTCCGCCGGATGTGAACAGGAGCATTAACGGCGGCTTGGAATATTTTGAAAAACACAAAAAATGCGTTCACTGCGTTATGCTTAAGCGAGAAATAGAGGATGAAAAGAGAATAATCTTTCAAAATAAATATTTTATCACCATAAATCCCTATGCCTCTCGGGTGCCTTATGAAACGAGAATTTTCCCGTTAAAACACAATTCTGATTTTGAGAAAACCCCGGACGACCAATTGTTTTTTTTAGCTGAGGCGCTTAAAGACGCCTTAATAAGAATCGGTAAGGTGCTGAAAAATCCGGATTACAATTTTTTCATTCACACCTCTTCGGCAAATGTGGAAAATGTTCCCTATTATCATTGGCATATAGAAATTCTTCCCCGGACTTACAAATGGGCGGGTCTGGAATTAGGGACAGGAATAGAGGTGGTGACAGTTTCTCCGGAACAGGCGGCGCGCGAGCTGACTAAGGCAAAAGTTAGGTTATGAAAATCTTTGTTTTTAGAATTTGGGAGTCTTTGCGGCTTTGGACTTTGAAATGGTCGCATTCCCGGCATATGGCAGCGGCCCTGTTTTTTATCGCCTTTATAGAGGCGTCATTTTTCCCCATTCCGCCGGATATTCTTCTGGTCGCCATTCTTATGATAAATGCGGAAAGGTGGTGGTTTTACGCCGGTTTGACAATGGCGGGTTCGGTTATCGGCTCCTTTCTTGGATATTTTATCGGTTGGGCGCTTTATTCAACCGTGGGTGTTTACGTCGTTAACACTTACCATCTTCAATCAACGGTTGACCTTATCGGCCTGCAATATTCAAAGCATGTTTTTCTCACGGTTTTTGCCGGCACTCTTGTTTTCATTCCCTTCAAAATTTTCACCATCAGCGCCGGGTTATTCCGCGTGCCGATACTGCCAATGCTTCTCGCCGCTATTCTGGGCCGCGGCCTCCGCTATTTCGGGGAGGCATATCTGATAAAACTTTTCGGAAAAAGGATAAGCGACCTGGCTCTCAAATATTTCAAAATCGTTTCCATCGTCATCGGCCTCGCCGCCATAGCCGCCTTCCTTGCAATTAAATTTTTGTTTTAATAATATTAAAAATTATGCCCCTTGTAGCTCAATGGATAGAGCAGCGCTCTTCTAAGGCGTTGATGCGGGTTCGATTCCTGCCGAGGGGAAAATTGGTCGAAGGTTTAATTTTTAGGAAGAAAAATTTTTAATCCTTAATTATATTAATAAACAAATATGTGTTATAATAACTTAAAGAAAGGTCGGTCGGCTTTTCTATTAAAATCGTAAATTCATAATCTATGAAACAACTTGATCCAAAAGCAGTCTGGTTATTTTTCATCGGCTCCATTTTACGGTGGTTTATTTTTATTGTCATTTTTGTAATTTATGGAGTGGTTATCTTATCGAATCTCGATAAAGGCGCTCCTTTATTTGGATTTTTAAATTGGTTATGGATTATCACTCCCGGCCTTCTCATCTTCTTTTGGATTTGGGCAAAATTGACTTATCACTTCTATCGGTATGAGCTTCGAGAAGATGGTTTCCGCAAAGAACTTGGAGTAATCTGGAAAAAATATGTGACCATTCCGTATGACAGAATCCAGAATGTTGATATTTATCGTGGTGTGATAGCTCGCATTTTGGGACTTTCTGATTTAAATATCCAAACTGCTGGCGCGAGCGCGCAAGTGTCTCGTTACGGAGCTTGGGGGCTTGGCGCAGAAGGCAGGTTGCCCGGGCTTTCTCGCGAAGTTGCTGAACAGCTCCGAGATGAACTTGTAAAGCGCGCTAAACAATCGAGACCTACGAATCAAGGTTTGTAAAAGAAAAAATGGGCGATTAGCTCAGTTGGCCAGAGCGTCGCATTTACACTGCGAAGGTCGG
>JACQXW010000002.1 GCA_016208535.1 Candidatus Terryibacteriota bacterium | reverse complement strand
TGGGAATGTATTCTCTGATTAAGCCGATGCCGTTTTCCACAGAACCTTTTTGCCACGAAGAGTATGGATCGCAAAAGTAGGTATCTGCTTTTAACTCATGATATCTGGCATTCTCGGGTCCGTTGTCAAAGGTGATTGATTTGACTGGAATTAAGGAAAATAATTCTTTGAATCCATCAATGGCAAATTTCAATTGATTAACTTTTCTTGCCATGATGTATCGCGATTTTCTTTCCCGAATGACAGCCAGAGTCTCAGAGGAAGCGTCCCTGGTTCTGCCCATGGTGTCTGCCTCAAAATCGCCATACCTTAATCTGGCATTGATGATTCCTGATCTCTGGCCAATAAACACCCTGTTTTTAATGATTTCTCCCCATTTTGACTCTGATTTCTTTTTTCTCTTTCTGCCTCTGCGTTTCAGATACTTAATTAATGGCCAGCCAAAGGGATTGTAAAGAAGATATTTGTAGACGGCCTTGAAAGAAATGGAATATCCTGTTTCCAATCTTAATCTGCCGGCAATTCTTTCCGGAGACCAACCCAGTTTGATCTTTTCGTGAATATATCTTTCCAGCAACTGATTTTCTCTGATTTTCTTCGCAGAGAGTAGCCCTTCTTCAGTAGGATGGCGAGTTCATTCCGTTCATCCTTGGTAAAGTGTTTGTACCTTAAAAAACTATGTGCATATCTCATATATCTTTGATATTGAGGTGTTGCACTTCAAAATACAATTTGGGCAAATAAAAAACTAAAAAAAGGAGGTTTCAGATGATACTAAACTGGTTGCAAGAGGTTTTGTTGCCGTTTATAATTAAGGTAATGGTTCACAAAAGAGAAAAATTGACACAAAAAGAACGCCGGGCACAAGCAAGGTTTTTATCAGAACTTCTTGTGTCAAAAAGAAAAACCAAGAAGCCAGTGGTGGTAGCAATGATTGGCCTTGTTGGGTCCGGTAAAAGTTCTGTTGCTTATGAACTTGCCAAGTACATCGGTGCGACTGTTATTGAAGGCGATAAAATCAGAATTGAACTTCGTAAAGAGGAAGAGCGTTATGAAGGTGCTCGTAAGATAGCTGAAAATGTGGCATTAGAGATAATTAAAAACGGCGGCAACGTCATTTTTGACTCCGATCACATTGATCCGGCAAAGCGCGCAAGTTTACGCGCCAAAGCAAAAGAGGTGGGAGCGGAATTGATTTTTATCCGCACCTATACCGATACCAGCGACAATTCTGAAATTCCGGGGTTTAATCTTGATGAGATGATAGGCCGGAATATGACTGCGGATTACACTGGCTCGGCTGATGATTTCTTTGGCGGAGCAAAAACTCCATTTCAGGGCACAGACCAGCAAAAAGGCGCGGTAGTGAAACTGCGCGAGATGGCAAGAAGATTACCGCAACATTACCGCTGGGTTAATAAAACCGGCGGCAGATGGGTGTTAAGAAAACTTCCATTCAAAGTGTTTGCGGAAATCAATACCGCTTATCCTGAGTGGAAAAAGAAAGTGGAAAAGATAACGGGAAAAATCCTCAAAAAGTTTTAGTTTTTTTAAAAAGGCAGGGTTGTCGCAGGATGACCTTGCCTTTTTTATTTTGATATCTTAAGCAAGATATTGTATTCTTTGAGAATTCTTGCAACTGCCTTTAGCAATTTCATGTGGATCTTATCGTCTCGGTGAATACTTCTTTGTGCAAACTCAATGCGTCCGGCGGATGAATCGCGAATTAATTCGGCAATAGTGCGCGCCATTGTATCTGTTGTATTGCGTCCATTTTGGACTTGGCGTTTATGCCAGAAAACAAGATCAACGAGAAGCGAGGTCGGCACCCAATGTTCAAAAAGCGGCGGTTTGGCAATCGGTTCCCCGATATAAGCTCGGATTTTTTGTTTTTTACTGACAATCGCTTGGAGTAGTCTTCTGTTGCCGTCAATAACAACAAATTTATCCTCTTTTCCTACAACAAAAATCGGGAAATTATCACGAAGATATGTTTCAGATGATTTTTCTTTTAAAATTTTCTTTGTTTGGTTTAAGATTTTTTTATTTTTCTGCAAAAAAATATTTTCTTTAACCGCTTTTGCCGCCTCTGATGTTTTTAATGATTTAATTGGGCCAAATTTTCCTCCAAACCAAAGATTATTAATAAATATATCTTTTTCAGCCCATTGCATATTTTTAGAAGTAATCCATGGAACAAGACTTTTTAAACGAAAGCTCATAGATATGCCATGAATGGCATTCCAAAAATTTCTAAAAGAAAGTTCTTTATACCAATTTTCTATTTGCCTATCTATAGATTTCCATAAAACAAGACTTCTTAATTGCGGCAGAAGTTTTCTCATTTCGTGTTGAGCATATTTTATAGCTATTTTTCTTCGCAGTGGCTCATACAGATGAGGTAAAAAAATTTTGTTTTTCCCTTGCATTTGTTTTTATTTTAGTATAACATATTTATTATGGCAAAACTTGCGGTAATTCAAACTGGCGGGAAGCAGTATATTGTCAAGCCGGGAGATAGTTTAAAAATTGAGAAAATTAAAGCCGTAAAAGACGGCGATGTTATTTTTGATAAAGTACTTTTAACAGTAGACGGAGAAAAGGTGAATATAGGCAGGCCGTTTATTGAGGGCGCAAGAGTTGAGGCAAAAGTGGAAAAAGAAGGAAGAACCAAAAAAATTACTGTCATCCGTTACAAATCCAAAACCCGCTATCATAAGAAAAAAGGACATCGACAGCCATACACTCAAGTTCTAATTTCTAAATTCTAAATTCGATATACTTCTCCGCCTGATTCTTTAATGATGCCGTTTAGTTGCATCATGGTGAGAATGGGGTTGATTTCGTGCGCCGCAAGATTGAGTTTTCTTATAAGGTCGTCTTTGGGCATGGGGTCAGTGAGGGCCTCAATTATTTTTTGCTCCAGAGGCGATAAAAAAGACAGATTTAATTTTAAATTTTCTCCTTCGTGCGGAATATCAAATGCGTCTAAGATGTCGTCTGCCGATACCACCGGCATCGCCCCCATTTTTATCAGTCTATTTGTGCCTTTGGAATTTTCGCTGAAAATAGAACCGGGCACGCTAAAAACATCCCTGTTGAAATCCAGGGCGAATCCGGCGGTAATCAAAGCCCCGCTTCGTTCCGGCGCTTCAATAATGAGAGTGCCGGCCGAGATGCCGGCAATGATCCTGTTTCTCTGCGGAAAGGTGTGGAGTCCGGCCGGGTAATCAGCCGGGAATTCAGAAAGCAGGCAGCCGCCAGCCTCAACAATCTGTTTTGCCAATTTTAAATTAGAGTGCGGATGCAAAACTCTGTCAGAAAGCCCGGAACCGGGGATGGCGACAGTAGCTAGATTGTTATCAATTGCCGCCTTATGCGCGATGGAATCGATGCCAAGAGCCAGGCCGCTCACAATCACAAAATCATAACCCCTTAGTCCAGAAATAATTTTCTCGCATGCCTCCTTGCCGTAGTTGGAAAATTTTCTCGTCCCCACAACAGCGAGATGAATTTTGTCTTCAGCGGGCAATTTTCCGACAAAATATAGTTCCTTCGGGGGAGAAGGAATTTCTTTCAACATTTTTGGAAATTGGTTTGGCTTTAAAACTTTCTGTTGCATTATTTACTATTTTAGCATATTTGTTATCATAAAATCATGCTAGATATTAAATTTATCCGCGAAAATCCGGATTTAATTAAAGAGGCTGCTCGTAAAAAGCGCGTTGATTTTGACGTGGAAAAATTGATTGAGGTGGATAACAGGCGGCTGAAGCTTTTGAGAGAAGTGGAGGAGATGCGGGCGAGGCAGAATACAGAGAGCGACAGGATTGTCGGAATTAGAGAGGAAAACGAGAAAAAAGAAGCAATAGAAAAAATAAAAAGATTAAAAGAGGAACTCAATGTAAAAGAGAACGTTTTAGGTAAGATTGAAAAAGAATGGGAAGAATTGATGCTTTTGGCGCCGAATATTCCCGATCCGTCCGTGCCAGAAGGCGAGAGCGACGCGGACAATGTTGAAGTGCGCAAGTGGGGCGAGCCGACAAAGTTTGATTTTGAGCCGAGAAGTTATATTGACATTATAGAAAATTTGGGCCTTATTGATTTAGAGAGAGGAACAAAAGTTTCCGGTTTCCGGGGTTATTTTTTAAAAAAGGATAGCGTCCTGCTTTCTATGGCGCTCTGGCAGTTCACCATGGATAAGATGATTCAAAAAGGATTCGAGTCTTTTATCGCTCCGGCTTTAGTCAGAGAAGAAAATTTATTCGGCACAGGCCATTTTCCGAAAAACAAGGAAGATGTTTATAAAACTCAGGATGATTTATATTTGTCCGGTACGGCGGAAATACCAATGACGAATTATTTTAGAAATGAAATTTTAAAAGAAGAGGATCTGCCGAAAATATATGTCGCCTTCTCGCCGTGCTACAGAAGGGAGGCCGGAAGTCACGGTAAAGATACAAAGGGAATTTACAGACTGCATGAGTTCGCCAAAGTGGAACAGTTTATTTTATGTAAGGCAGATCACGAGGAATCAGTAAAATGGCATGAAGAATTGACAAGAAACGCCGAGGAAATACTGCAGGATCTTAAAATACCTTACCGGGTTGTGGTAAATTGCAGCGGAGACATTGGTCAGGCGCATGTCAAAACTTATGACATTGAGGCCTGGGTGCCGTCAGAGAAACGCTATCGTGAATCCCATTCATCTTCTTATTATCATGATTTCCAGGCAAGGCGCGCAAATATCAGATATCGCGCAAAAACAGGGGAAATTAAATTTGTCCACTCTCTTAACAATACCGCCATTGCCACTCCCCGCATACTCATAGCAATTTTGGAAAACTATCAGCAAAAAGATGGCACAGTCGCCGTCCCCGAAGTTTTGCGAAAATATTTAGAAAAAGATATTATCTCATAAAATGCGGAAGGATATTTTGAAATCCTCTAAAAGATTGAAAAAAAAGAGGTTTTTTCTTAAGATTTTATTTTTGTTTGTTTTATTTTTAATAGTCTGTGCATGCGCAGTATGGTCGCTTTATATCCCGAAATTCCGCATCCAGAATATTTCCGTGGCAGGCGCGGAAATTTTAAGCGTTGAAAAAATAATTACCAATATCTCCGACTCCTTAAAAGGCAAGTATGTTTTTATAATTCCTAAAAATCATATATTAGTCGCTTCAAAAAAAGAAATAATCGAGAATCTTTTAAATTCTTTTCCTCGCATCAAAGATGTTTCTCTGGAAAAAGATTTTCCCAACAGCCTTTCTATAAAAATAAAAGAACGTAAATCAGAGGCCCTTTTGTGCGCTGAGGATTCGCCGCTTGGCGAATGCGCCTATGTGGATGAAGACGGATTTGTTTTTGAGAAGGCACCGTATTTTTCCGGCGAAATTTTTCTGAAGTTTTTTGACGAACGGGATGTCGGAAACTTAGTTTCCGACAGACAGTTGCTTCCCGAAGAACAATTTAAGGGATTGGTTGATTTTAAAAATTATCTCTTTAAAGAAAATATAAAAATTCTCATCATCAATCTTAAAGAAGACGGCATTTATGAATTGCAGACAGGCGAAAGTTGGGTTATTTTACTAAATGAAAGAAATAATTTCCGCATCGCCTTTGAAAATCTAAAAACAGCGCTTGATTTCTCTATTAAAGAAAATCAAAAAAAATTAGAGTATATCGACCTCCGTTTCGGCAATAAAGTGTTTTATAAGTAATTAGAATTTGTATATAAAAATTGAGGTGCCGGCTCGGGCGACAGGTTTTTTATCTTTTAACCACAAATAAGAATCTTCGGGTTTAATTTTGAATCCTTTTACTGGCTTTGCTGTTGCATTCATCAAAGTATTAACAGAAATTGCCAGCCAACCTTCTGATAATGGACCTTTTGCCGACCACCATGGCTCAAATCCGCCAGCTGGCGGATCTCCAAAATAATATCTGGGATTCCCGCCGCCAAAATAATCGATGCCGATTTTTTGAATATGGTTTTTTTCAACAAAATCTTTGAGTCGTTTCAAATCCTGTCCCCAATCATAATTGGAGTCAGTGGCGATTTTATAGCCGTTTTTCATTCCTCCGCCAAGCGCGTTGTAATAAGAAAGATAATAAGGGAATGAAAAAAGAGTTGAGAAAAATATTAAAAACAAAAGCGGAAAGACTATAAAATATTTCTGTTTTATTGCCTGTCTTGCCACTAAGAAAAAAATAAACGGTAGAGCGGGGATAATATGTCTGATGCCGATATTGAGATTACTTGTTATAGATTGGAAGAAATAAACGGCAATAAAAATTATACTGGCAATGACGGCGAAATTGTCGCGCATCCATTCAGTAGCAATTCTTAAACTTTTTTCTCTCGCTCTTAAGATATTGCGGATGGCAAAAATTAGAGCCATAAGGGTAAGTAAATGAAAAGCCAGCGGCTCTTTTAATAGATAGAGCAAGGGAAAGTAAACGGGCGACGCCGAAGATGAGACTGCGCCCATAAAATAGGTAGTGTTTCCTCCGCTGGCGCGCTGGACAACCATTAATATACCAAAAAAATATTGGCCCACGGCGCGCAACACAGGTTTATCAGAAAGCCAGATTACAAAATCAGCCGCCGGCCGGAAGCCAAAAGAAGAGAGGATAAAATTTGTGTCTTGGAATTGGCGCTCAGAAGGATAATTCCAAACATGGAATTGGTACACCGGCCAGATAATAAGCAAGCCAACAATGCCGATAAGAATTATTTTGGAAATCATTTTTAACAGTGATTTAAAAGACCATTTTTCTAAAATTATCCAAAGAACGGCAAGAAGAAGATAAATGGGCGCCAGAATCACAAGAGAAAATTTCAGAAGCTGGGCAATGCCGAAAGCCACTCCGGCAATGATAAGATTTTTTCTTGTCTGATTTTTTAGAAAATTTATAAAAGTTGCCAGACCGATAAAAAATCCAAAGGCCGCTGCCAAATCAGTGGTCACATAGCGTGAGTGGGCGATGATGGTCGGCGAAAAGGCAAAAAAGAAAAGCGTCAATAGGCCCACTTTATTGCCGTACAATCTGCTAACCCATTTAAACAACATCCAACCAAACAATACCGCCAAGAGCATTATTGGCAGGCGAGACCAACGAATGATTTTATCCGCATCATTTCCCGCCTGTCCCGTTTTTTGCGAGGATTCATAGAGAAAAATTCTTCCCACATCCCATTGGCCGTTGATATCATTTGTCCACGCCGGAGCATCAGCAGGGAAATTTAAATTAAGAAATAAAAGAGGAATAGCAGACAAGTCTTTTATGAGAGGCGGATGTTCGGGATTGAGCCGGTAATCTTTTTTGGTGAGATAAGAATAACCCGCGGGAATATGCGCCAGTTCGTCCATGGTGGCAGAATCGTTCCAGGCGGAAGCAAACATCAAAATAAACATTAATCCTAATATTAAAAGGGCAATAATTTTCGATATTTTATTTATCATAATAGCAGGGGAGGAGGAAATTTATGCTGTATCATTACTCCGGAATCTTCATAAGTGTAAACATAAATTAATTTGTCTTCGATTTTCTTTTGAAGCATAGGGTCTGATTCCAGCATAAAAATTTTCACCTCCTCGTTCATGCTTTCTTTTTTTATTTTTTCAAGATTCTCGTCAATTTTTTCTCGGGTTAGGTAATAAATATTTTTCTCTTTTTGTTTTTCAGGCAAGAAGGTGTCGGTCAAAAACATTACTGTTTGCGACGGCATTGGTATGCCCCGGACATCGATTCCATCGGCATTGACGATGACATATTTTTTGATGTCTTTCGGCGAGTATCTGAGGTAATTTCCAAGTTGGGCGTAATTTTTACTAAAGGCCGAAGCAGTGTTGGAATTTTTTGTCCAATTTAAAAAATATTGAGTGTAAGCATTAATTGGAATCACTATTAAAATCGCCATTAATAAAAGCGCTCCCAGTTTTGGCTTTAATTTGCCAATAATCCAGTTTAGGCCAAGGGCCGCGAATATCATGGTAACTGGAATGACAATGATGGCGCGCAAGGCATGGGGAAGGCCTTCACTGGAAATTATTACAGGCAATAATCCTAAAATTAACCACAAAAATAGAGTTGTTTCTGGGTAAGATATTTTTTCAAAAAAATTTTCAATTTTCAATTTCCAATTTTCAAATAATTTCCAAATTCCAATAATTAAACCTATTAAAAACAATATTGCCATTGGCCACCAGAGTTGGGGGGCGCCGGCAAAATTATGCCGCCAATTTGAATCGCCTTTTACAAAAAACATTCCGATTGTTAAAAGAATATTTTTGCCAAGTTCTAATACGGGTGATTCTGAGGAAAAAATTGAAACTTGCGAGCTTCGGCCGAGAAAATCCTGCGGTTGATGGTAAAAATAATTAAAGAGAGGATAGATTGCGATTGCCGCGCCGATTATAAAAAACAAAATTGCTTTAAATTGGCGATTTTTAAATAAAACAAAAAACAAGGGCAATAAAATAATTGGTGTGATGCGATAGGCGATATAAGAATGGAAACCCAAACCAAAGATCAATCCTGAAAAAAGTGATAAAATTAATATTTGAAATTTGAAAATTGGAAATTGGAAATTTTTCTTGACCTGATTAACTATTTTAATTAATAAAAACATTGACCAGGTCAAGAAGAAGGGCGCCATTATGGCCCGAAAGCCGATGCGGGAAAAATTGATGTGCCAAAAGGAAACAGCAAGAAAAAATGAGGCAAACAAGGCAATAGATTCTTTTTTAAATAATTGCTTAGTTAAAAGATAAGTGCCTAAGACCGTTAAGATGCCGAAGATGGCGCTCGCCAATCTCAAGGCCCACGGTTCATTGTTAAAAATTTTTATTACCTGCGCCTGGATGTTGATAAATAATCCCTCCCGGCCGTTGTTTTCTGGGTAGAAAATCTTATATTCACCGGTTTTAATGGATTCAAGCGCATTATTTCCGTTCATTGCCTCATCCGGATAAAGCCCGGGCGGGATGGCAGTAATCTGGTAAACTCTAAAAAACACAGCCAGAATCAGGATCAGGAACAAAAAGAAAATAGAATATTTCTTAAAAAATTCTTCCATTGTTGTTATATATTATACAATATTATAAAATGAAATCATATGCATAATTTCAAAAAAACCGATATATTATTGGCCTTAATTATTGGCGAGATTTGCGCCTGGCTGATGTGGCTGATTGCCAGAAATTTGGCCATTGAGGTGCCGGGAATTGCGGTTGCAGTGCCGTATCTTAATTATCTGCTTGTTGTCTTTCCTGTTCTTTGTGTCTTTGGTTTTATTATCGCCGGTTTTTTAAGCAGAGCAATTCCGGTCATTTATCAAATAGCGAAATTTGTTCTGGTGGGCGGGCTGAATTTTTTAATTGATATGGGTGTGCTTAATTTTTTGGTTTTTTACACCGGCATTTCCATTGGTCTGACTCAGTCGGTTTTCAAAGGAATTTCATTTTTTGTCGCAGTTATCAATAGTTATTTTTGGAACAAGTTTTGGACATTTAAACGAACAAGCGCGGAAAACGTTGGTAAAGAATTTTTGCAGTTTGTTATCGTCAGTGTCATTGGTTTTGGCATCAATCTTGGCGTTGATTACGCGGTTGTAAATATGATGGCGCCGTTTGCGGGCATCGGCGCCAAGACCTGGGCGCAAATAGGAGCCTTGGTTGCGGCAGTGGTTGCCTTGTTCTGGAATTTCCTCGGCTACAAGTTTATTGTCTTTGAAGAGAAAAAAAATGACTAATCAGGTGGTTCTCTATCGCAAATATCGGCCGAAGAGTTTTGATGAGGTTCTGGGCCAAGATCACATTGTCGGCATTTTGAAGAATGCCGTAAAGTTGGGCCGGATCAGTCATGCCTATCTTTTTTCCGGTCCCAGAGGCACAGGCAAAACTTCTGTGGCACGGATTTTGGCGAAAGAAGCAGGATGCTCGGAGATGGATTTAATTGAGATTGACGCCGCCTCGTCCCGGGGCATAGACGAGATTCGCGTCCTGCGCGAGGCCGTGCATCTCGCTCCCTTTCAAAGCCCGGTAAAAGTTTACATCATTGACGAGGTGCACATGCTCACCAAAGAAGCCTTTAACGCCCTTTTAAAAACTCTTGAGGAGCCGCCCAAGCACGTCATTTTCATTCTCGCCACCACCGAGCTGGAAAAAGTGCCGGAAACTATTATTTCCAGATGCCAGAATTTTTCTTTCTATAAAATTCCGGAAAATATTCTGCGCCAGTCAGCAATTTCCATTGCCAAAAAAGAGGGATTTGAAATTGATGACGAGGCCGCGGGGTTGGTCGCTCTTTCAGCAGACGGCTCTTTTCGCGACGCCCAAAGTTTGCTGGACCAAATTTTTTCATTAAATGACCCCGAAAAGAAAATTATTGGAGAGAAAATCAGACAGTTTTTATCAGTACCTCCCAGACAGATGGTGGAAAATTTTATTCTGGCTTTGATTGACAAAAAAGCTGATGAGGGCCTGGAAATTATCCAGGAGGCGGCTCAGGGAAATTCAAACATAAGAATGTTTTTGAAGTTGATTCTGCGTGACATCCGTTCCATGCTTTTGCTCCGGTTGGCGTCGCAGATGAAAAAGCAAATTGAGGAGATGCTGGGTGAAAGAGAATTTGCCTTTATTCAAAAACACAAAGACGATTTCGAGCCCAAGGAGATGGAGAGAGCGCTGAAGATACTGCTGGACACCCATGAAATAAAAAACCGATCCTATATTCCTTATCTTCCTCTAGAACTCGCTTTTTTAAAAATAATTAGTAAAGAAAAAGAATATGAATAATATTTTTGATATAAAAATAATTTTATTTTTAATCCCGGCAGTTATTCTGGCGCTGTTTATCGTTGTTTCTCTCCGGCTTAAAAAGAAAAACAATTTTCTTACAAAGGAAAATCTCCGGCTTTTAAATGAGAGCAAGAGCTTTAAAAAACTGGAAAAAGTAAAGGCTGATTTCATCACCACAGTGGCTCACCAATTAAGGACGCCTTTGACTCGGGTGAAATGGTCCTTTCAATCAGTGATCAGCGGCGATGCGGGAAAAATCAGCAAGGAGCAAAAAGATAATTTGCAAACCGGCTACGAGGCGAATGAAACCATGGTCAAATTGATAAACGATCTTCTGAATATTGATAAACTGGAAGATAGTTATTTTGGCTATAATTTTGAAAATGTTTCTCTTGAAAAAATTATCTCTGAAACTGTCCAGAATTTTCTCTTTATGGCAAAAAAGAAGAAAGTCGAGCTTGAATTTTATGTCCCCAAAGAGAGTGTACCGGAGGTGATGCTAGACCAAAATAAAATAGGCATGGTCATCAGCAATCTTATAGACAATGCGATAAATTATACTCCGGAGGGCGGGAAGATCGACGTTACTATGGAAAAATTGGGCGATTGTGTTATGGTGAAGGTGAAAGACACGGGCATCGGCATTCCCAAAGATGATATTGACAAGATTTTCACGCGGTTTTTCAGGGCGAAGAACGCGGTGCGGGTAAAGACAGAGGGAAGCGGTTTGGGCGTTTATATTGCCAAGAATATTATCGAAGCGCACGGCGGGAAAATGGGCGTGGAGAGCGAAGAGGGCAAGGGAACGACTTTTTATTTCACCATTCCCTTTCAGAAGGAATAAAAAAAATTTGGGAGATCGTCTAATGGCAGGACAGCGGCCTTTGAAGCCGTTAATCATGGTTCGAATCCATGTCTCCCAGTTTTATACGGGGAAGCCAGCTTTTTGCGTTTTAGTAAAATAATAAATCCCGCAATTATTCCAAGGACATTTAAAATAATATCCATTATCGTGTCTTTGTTTACATATTCGCCGTATATGCCGAATGTTTTTGTTTTGAATACAAAATCAGTCAGAAACTCAAAACCCTCCCAGCCGACTCCTCCTGCCATTATCAGAATTATTACCGCGGTAATAGCTTTTTTAAATTCCCAATTCCACCAGGCGCAAATAAATTGGGTTAACCCGATTGTTGCCATCAATGACACAATAAAATGCACTATTTTGTCGTAGGGAAGGCCGTAACGGTAGAATTGGAAAAATCCTAAGCCCCCGAGTCCGTTCAGTACCAGGGCGACGGCTGTATAAAATTGCAATTTGATCAATGCTTCTTTTTTCTTTTCATCAGCCGGACGGAAAATTATTTTTGGCAGGATGATTAATAAAGCGGAGGCAAAGGACGCAATTCCCATAAATTTCGGCATATAAAAGCTCGGAAACCAATCTGATTTTCCAAATAAAAGCGCCAGGCCGGCGGCAATCATCGAAGCCAGGAAGAAATTTATAAATTTTTTATAATTCATCATAGTATGTTATAATATCGCTGTATGCATAAAAAAGCAATAAAAAGACATAATAAAGAGAGTCGAATATGGCAGGCTTATCGGCTGGAAGGGATGGTGAAAAATGTCGCCATCAAGCCTGTTCGCAAGAAAAAACAAGAAAAAGAAAAAATATGAGAATAAATTTAAAGGCGACAAACATTGAACTGACGCTGGCAATTCAGGATTATGTGGATAAAAAAATCGGCGGGCTGGAAAAATTTCTTGACGATTATAATGACCCCAGTGTCCAAGTTTGGGTGGAGATGGGAATGAGTTCACGGCATCACCATAAAGGAGATATTTTCCGCGCGGAAATTCAAATTCATCTCCCTCATTATAAAAAGGGCGCGCGTGCCGTTGCAGAAGGAGAAACTTTATACGCCGCGATTGATAATGTTCACGAGGAGATAAAATTAGAACTCAGTAAAATAAAAGACAGGAGAAAATCTTTGATCAAGAAAGGCGCCCGGCTGTTTAAAAAATTCCTGCCGTTTTTAGGCGAATGAATATGAAAAATTTGATAAAAGAATTAATTTCCTCCAATTATCTGAAAACCCCGGCCATTATTGACGCCTTTCAAAAAATTGACCGCAAGGATTTTGTGCCTGATGAATATAAAGACGAAGCCTATATCAACGCGCCCTTGCCGATAGGGTATGGCCAGACAATTTCCCAGCCCTTGACAGTCGCTTTTATGTTGGAGCTTTTACAACCCGAGCCGGGAAATAAAATTTTGGAAATAGGGTCTGGTTCAGGTTGGAAGACGGCGCTTTTGGCGTATATTATCGGTGATAAAGGCAAGATTTTTGCCATGGAATTGATTCCGGAACTGGAGATGATGGGCAGGAAAAATGTATCTAAATATAATTTCGTTCAAAAAAAAATCGCAGTTTTTCATTGTTTAACCGCGGCCAAAGGTTTGCCTCAGGAGGCGCCCTTTGACAGGATTATTTCCGCTGCCTCCTGCCAGGAGATTCCGCCTGCTTGGAAAGAGCAGTTAAAGACAGGCGGCAGAATGGTGGTGCCAGTAAAGGATGTCATTTATTTATTAATAAAAAAAGACGAAAATATATTTACAGAACAGGCCTTTCCCGGTTTTGCTTTTGTGCCGTTTGTGGTTGAGTAACTTATCCACATTTAGGAATAGAAATTAGGAATTAGAAATTTTATAATTAAGATATGCCCCGGAAGCTGATTGTTATTATTATTGTTGTTATTTTAATTATTGGCGGTTTTTATGCTTATAAAAAATATCTTACGCCAAAAAAGGAACAGAAAGAGGAGCCGGTAAGCTTGGGCGGGCAGATTTATGAACAGGTGCAAAATCCGGCTGAAAAAATTCCGGAAACAAATCCGTACAGCGCCAAGACCAATCCCTTTGAAGAGGCAAAAACCAATCCATTTGAAAATGTTTATACAAATCCGTTTAAATAATTTAATACTGCCGGCAATCGTTATTTTAACGAGTATATTCGTGAGTTTTATGATTGTGCAAGCGCAGACTGTAACAGATATTGTTTATCCTGTTAAGGAACTAGGGAATTGCGACAATGAGGTAAATTGCAGAAATTTCTGCGATGTTAAGGAGAATATGATTCCCTGCATCAATTTTGCCGAACAGCAAGGGTTGATTTCCAAAGAGGAGGCAAAGCGGGCCAAACAATTTGCCAGAATGGGCGAGGGTCCGGGTGGATGCAAATCAAAAGAGCAATGCGAGGCGTATTGCGATGACAATGCGCATATTGACGAGTGTCTGGCTTTTGCGGGAAAAAATAATCTGATTGCTCCTGAAGAACTTGAGGAGGCGAAAAAGGTTGCCAAGGCCTTGAGAGAGGGCGCCCAAATGCCTGGCGGGTGCAGAGGGAAGACACAATGCGAGGCATATTGCGATAATCCTGAGCATGGCGAAGAATGTTTGGCTTTTGCCGAAAAAGCGGGGTTTATTCCTCCTGAAGAATTAGAAGACGCGAAAAAGGCGATTAAGGCAATGAAATCAGGCATCAAGCCGCCGGGAAATTGCCGGGGCAAAAAACAATGCGATACTTATTGTTCTGAGCCGTCGCACATAGAGGAGTGTTTTAATTTTGCCGAAAAAGCCGGTTTCATTCCGCCTGAAGAAGTGGAAATGGCGCGCAAGATGATGCCCTTGATGGTAAGAGGTGAGATGCCGGGCGGATGCAAGCAAAAAGAGGAATGCGAGGCATATTGCCAAGATGAATCGCATATGGAGGAATGCGCCAATTTTGCCCTTAAAGCAGGATTAATGAAACCAGAGGATGCAGAGATGTTTAAGAAAACAGGCGGCAAGGGGCCGGGTGACTGTAAATCAAAAGAGCAATGCGAGGCCTTTTGCAATGATCCGGTAAATCAGGAAATTTGCATGAATTTTGCGCAAGAGCGAGGTTTGATTCCTCAGGAAAAAATCCAGGAGATGAAAGAGGGCGTGCAAAAATTAAGAGAGGGAATACAGATGGCGCCTTCGGAAGTCCAGGAATGCATTAAGTCATCAATGGGTACGGAAATTTTAGAAAAAATCCAGGCAGGCACTTTGATGCCCGGGCCGCAAATAGGCGATCAGGTGAAGGCTTGTTTTGAAAAAATGATGCCATTAATGCCGCCAGCTGATATGATGCCGGGCCAGTTGCCAGGAGAATTTAAAATTCCAGAAGGAATTCAAATACCGGAACAATTACCAGAGCAGTTCAAACAAATGATTCCGCAGGGCATAATGCCGCCGCTTCCTGATGAATACAAACAAATGATTCCGCAACAGTATCAGCAGATGCCACCGACAAACATAATGCCGTTGCCCTCGCCTTCATTCCCAATCAATATTCCTATTACCCCTTAAAAAATCCTCAAAATTCATCTCATTTTTTCCCTCGGGCTTAATTCGTTTGATAATAAGATGATTGTTTTCTATTTTTGCCTCAATGATAATTATGCGTTTCTTGTTGGCGAAAAAATAGGCGCCGGGCCAGGGAGTGAAGGCGCGAATTTTGCGTTCAATGATTTCCGCTGGCTCGTTTAAATCAATCAAGCCGTCTTTTTTTGTAATTTTTTTGGTAAAAGTGGCTTTGGAGTGATCTTGTTCTTCTGGTTTAATTTTTCCATCTATCCATTGCGGGATAATTTCAACTAACAGTTTTCCCCCAAATTCCGCCAACTTCTCCTCTAATTCTTTATAAGTTTCGGATTTCGTGCTTCGGATTTCGGATTTGGCGACTATGTCGCCGTGATCCATTTCCTCATCTATTAAAATTATTGTCACTCCGGTTTCTTCTTCTCCGCTTAATATAAAAGACTGAATTGGCGAAGATCCGCGGAATTTCGGCAAAAGAGAAGGGTGGACGTTTAATGAGCCGTACTTTGGAATTTCTAGAATTTCTTTTGGGATAATTTTTCCGTAATCGGCAACGATAAATAAATCATAACAATGTGTATGTGCACCACTCGGTGGTGCACAAGTATAATCAGTACTTGTTTTAATATTATTTTTTTGCGCCCAAAGTTTTACGGGAGTTGGCTGTAGTTGCATTTTTCTGCCTTTTGGTTTGTCAGGCGTTGTGACAATCAGTTCAGGCACAAAATTATTTTGATATAGAATCTCAAGAATTTTAACGGCAAAATCCCCAGTGCCGAAGAAGACGAATTTAATTCTCAATTCTTTATTCATAATTCTTAATTCTTTCTAAATTTTCTGCTTTATCAATAAACAAAACTCCGTTCAAGTGATCTATTTCATGCTGAATGATTTGCGCCAAAAGGCCTGAGGCGCCGCGAGTGAATTTTTTAGCATTCTCGTCATAGGCCTCCACAGTCAGTTTTTCAGCGCGCTTAATGTCGCCGTAAACTCCTTCCACGCTCAAACACCCTTCGGGAACAATTTGTTTTTTTTGGGAGATTTTTTTGATAACAGGATTGATAAAAATCCATGGCTCAATTTTTCTTTTTTCTTTTTCCGGTTTTTCTTTCGGTTTTTCTTCAGCCTTTAGCACATTTCTGTCAATAATAAAAATTCTCAAAGATTCTCCAATTTGCGGCGCGGCCAGAGCCACGCCATTTTCCTTTTCCGCCAAAGCCCCGGACATTTTCCTTACGATATCCTTTATCTTCTTGCTCTTAATTTCATCAACTGGCGCCTCTTTGGCAATTTGCCTTAAAATTTTATCTTCTTTTTGAATAATGGATTTCATAAAAAATATTTATAGCAAACTTTCGGGGTCTATGTTTATTTTCCATTGCGGTGTCAAAAGAGACAGGATTTGGTGGAGTTTTTCTTGTTTTTCCGGCCATTCTTCAGGATTTATTTTTAATAATAAATGCCACACGTAGATATTTTTTATTTTCGGGATAAAGGCAGGATAGGCGACAGGGTTCCATTCTTGAAGTTTTTTCGCCAAATCGTCAATTTCTTTTTTTGTCTGCGCTCCATTTTTTCCCTTGCGGGTAATTTTAATCAGCGTTTTGAATGGCGGATAATTAAAATTTTTTCTGTTCTCGATTTCTTCTTTATAAAATCCAGAAATATTACCCTTAATTACATTTTCAAAAATTCGGGCTTGCCCGCCGGAGCCTTGGCGAAGGCGGGTTTGAATCATGAAATTTTTCTTTGCCAAGGCCCTGAGTTTTAAAAGCAGACTGAAAATTTTTTCATTAATTCTAAAATCAGGCAAAGTAAAAAGAGAGTCTATGGAAACCACTCCCACTCGTTCCACTGGCTGGTCCAGGTAAGAAAATAAGATTTCTGTTCCTATTAAAATTGAGCCGGGAGTGGCTATAAATTTTTTTATTATTTCGTTGCCCTGTTTTTCTGTTTTTATAATATCGCTGTCCATCCTGAAAGTTTTGTTTTTTGGGAAAAATTCCGATAAATTTTCAATTACTTTTTGGATCCCTATTCCCAGGATTTCCAGGCGCCAGCTTTTGCAATATGGGCATTGCTCCGGGCTTATCTTTTCTGTAAGGCATTTATGACAGATCCACGCACCAGTCGCCTTATGGTTTTTTTTGTGCAACACCAACGGGGTATCGCATTTTTCGCATAAAACAGGGTACAGGCAATCCTGGCAGACGGTGACAGGGCTGTGGCCTCGGCGATTGATAAATAAAATTATTTTTTCATTGTTTTCTATTGTCTCTTTAATCATTTTTTTTAATTCTTCGCTGATAACAGCGAAGGACCGATTAATGGTTATGTCAATAATAATCTGCTTTGCTTCTGATAACAGTCGCGAGGGAGGATAAGAAATATTGGATTCATGCTTGTAAAAAGTTTCGCTTCTTATAAAAAGATCTCCAAAAATCAGCCTGGTTTTCATATTCTCGCTGAATATTTCCGCGGCCATTCTTACATCAATATAAGGGCGTTTTTGCAGGCGGTAAAAAGGCGAACTTTCGCAGTCAATAATCATGGTGCCTATGTCTTTTCTCGGCAGAGAAAAAAAAGATTTTGTGGCAATAATAAGGAGAGGATGTTTTTCTTGAAGAACTTTATTCCAATCTTCTCTTATTTTTTTTGCAGAGATTTTGCCGTGCATTATGACGGTATATTTTTCAATTCCTTTTTGAAGTTCGTTTGAGAATTTGTTTATTTCAACAACAGTGGGCAGGCAGAGAAAAATAGAATGGCCCTTTGCAAATTCTTCCCTGATAATGCTTTTATAATAACTGATGCGGTCTTCTTTCGGTGCTTGGACCATAATGATTTTGTGGTGGAAGGATTGGGGAAAGGACGATCCTTCGCCAGTGGCGAAGGATCGTCCTTTGTTTTCCGGCATCGTTAAAATTGCCTGAGGAATAAAATCTTTTATCACTGCTCCTAATGGCGAAATAAAATATTTTGCGATTTTTTTACAGGCCTCAATAAATTTCGGCTCTAAAAAGGAAACCGACTGAATTGATTTTATCGGCCTGAGTTTGAATTGCGCTTTTTTTAAACCGTATTTAATGCTTTTAATTTCCTCAGTTGAGATGACAATGGCTGGCACATTTTTTTTGCGCATAGGCACAATAACCAGGGTGCCAGCCTTAATATCTTTGGCGGTGAAATAAGAGAGATTTTCCTGAAAAACGCCCTTGGTGATTGGAATAACATTGACTATTTTCATTTTATTCTAGTTTTATCTCTATAAGATTATCTTCATCAAGAATGTAAACTGATTTATCGTTTTTATAGATCGTGAAAATCGGTTCCTTGCCTTTATAAATCGGTTGAATGGCTCGTCCGTCTCTGCCGTCAATTTCTATGGCATAAACTCCGTTTTGGACCGCAAACAAAACGACATCTTTTCTTTTGGGATAGAAATCAACATTTTTTATATTAAATTTAGAGGTATGAACCAGCACTTTTTCGTTGCAGCTAGAATCATCGCAAAAAAAATAAGGAAGGGATTCTTTTCCTGCGAGCCATTCAATCCAGATTTTATTTGTCTTTGGATCCCACCATAATTTTTCTTTTTGGTCCGAGGTAAATCTTGTGTAGCGGGCTATTTCCTCAGGAGTGGTTGTGGCTTGTTTGGTCTTAGGTAGTTTCAGCGGCTGGCGCAGAGTTTTGAGGCCAGCAAGAATTTCATCGTATTTTGAAATTTCCAAGGGTGAATAATTTTCCCGCAAGATAACATTTCCTCTCGGCTCTTTGGGAATCAGCATCGCCCTTGCCTCAGTTACCAATTGTTCTTTTACAAAAAGATTTTTTTGCCATGGCCAATATCCTTCCTTGTCAACCAAGATAGAATATTTTCCGGGTTTAAGGCTCTGGAGAAAAATTCCGCCTTGCAGTATGTTTGTTTCTTTTTCTAAATTGCTGTTTATAAAAATTTTTGAGTCAGTGAGAGGCGAAGATATATAAAGCCCGCCAGTTTTATAAAGGCCAAGTTTTCGGTCCCAGCGCCAGCCAGTGGTATAAAGCAAAATCAGCGGCATTAACAGCAAAAATACCAAAATACAAACAACAAGAATTATCCTTCTTTTTCTAAGAGTCATCATTTGTTTAATTTTTGCAAAAAAATGGATAAAAGTCTATATTATATTAAATGTAAGAAATCGTAGCGTTCTTTACAATTCCTTTGGATAAAAATAACTGATAAGTTTTTCCATTGGTGTCATATTGTTAATTCCTTTGTGGGGTTTGACCGCGTTGTAGTAATTCACGAATCTGATAAGTTCCTGCTT
>JACQXW010000027.1 GCA_016208535.1 Candidatus Terryibacteriota bacterium | reverse complement strand
CGCAGATTCTCATGTTTCGGGTATAATACTTGTTAAAGATTTCCTGACGTTGAACGGGTGTCAGGCGAGCCCTTTTGTGAATTGTCATAACATTGTTTACTTTACCAAAAAGTGTAAACAACGCTAGGAAATCTTACAGTTAATAGTATGAATATAAAAAAGAAAACTATCGCGAAAATCATTCTGGCAACAATAGGATTTGCCGGCATTATGACCATTGTCGCCGTTGCGCCCAACTCCCTACAAATGTTGGAGATTTTCGGATTAGGTAAGAAAAAATACAAACCAAGAAGCGCTTATTATGCCTTGAAACGAATGCAAAAACAACGACTCATAGAAATTAAAAAAGAATTAGATGACAGAATAGTATTAATGATAACAGAAAAAGGAAAAAAGAAACTTTTGGAATACAATATAGATGATATGGAAATTAAAAAACCTGAAAAATGGGACAAAAAATGGAGAGTGATTTCTTTTGATATTCCGGAAAAAAGAAAAAAAGCGCGCGAGGCCCTGCGGGAAAAATTGAAGGATTTGGATTTTTATCCCCTACAAAAAAGTTTATTTGTTTTCCCTTACCCCTGCCAAGACGAAATAGATTTTATTGCGGAAATTTTTCAAATCCAAAATCACATTACTTATTTTGAAACACCTGAAATAAGCAACGACTATAAAATCAAAAAATATTTTGACCTTTTAGAAAAAAAATAAAATGTTGCAGTTTTAAGCGATAGCATAATTTTGCAACATTTTTATTTTTTATTTAATTTATAAATCCACCAGCCGTAAAACGCATACATTCCCCACATCGCCAAAAGCGGAAAATTTTTTATGTTGAATGACGAAAAGGGCAAGTTGGCGAAAATTTTTACCACAAAAAGTTCGTATTGAAGAAAGCCATAACTTATCCAGCCGAACGGAATACTTAAGGCGCTCCAAACCATCCCTAGTCCGCCGGTTATGAAACCAAAAAACATTGTTACCGGTACAAAAAGAAGAATCAAAAGATTGACCGGCAAACTGACAACAGAAAATAATCCCATCTTGTACAAAAGCAAGGGCAGAACAAAAATCTGGGTGGCGATTGTGGCAGAGGAAATTTCACGCAGTTTCCATTTTTTTGGAATAAACTGCAATTTTTTCTCAAAATACGGCGCCAGCCAAATCAAGGCCAGGGTGGCGAGAAAAGACAACTGAAAGCCGGTATCAAAGCGCAAAATTTTCGGATTGTGCATAATCATAAAAAAACCGGTGAGAAACAGCGCCCAGGTAATTTGATAAAGTCTGCCTGTTGCGCGCGCCAAAATAACCAATAAAGCCATGATTGACGCTCGCACCACCGTGGCTGAGGCTCCGGTCATTATGGCAAATAAAATAATGCCAATGACCCCCAGTCCAATTCCCAAAAATCTCGGCAGAAAACTGAAAATTCTCATCACAAAATCAGCCACAAGAGTGATATTATATCCAGAAAGCACAATAATATGGACGATGCCGGTTTTTCTAAAATCTTCCAATAAATCTTTTGGCATACTCTGCTTTGCGCCAACAGTCAATCCTCCCATAAGGGCGGAGTGCGGTTCAGGAATCACTTTTGCCAAAGCATTAAGATATTTTTCTTTTGTCTTAAATAAAAATCTTTTAAGAAAATTACCTTTGTTTTCGCTAATTTTTTCTATGTTTGGATAAAATATTTCATAATAAATATCGTCTTTGGCGAGATAATCCTGCCAATTAAAATCTTCACTTAAATTTTTCGGCCTTTTTAAAACTCCGCTTGCCTTAATTTCATCTCCATAATGAAATTCTGGATAGCGGCTGGCAGTGAGAAGAATTTTTGCGCCATTCGCATTCAAAACCAATCTTATGTAATTCTCTCTTTCGTCCGGCTCATCGCTGATGATTCCTTGTAACACAATCCGCGAGCCAACATTTTTATCAAGCGACAAATCGCGAATGTCTTTAATTTCATAGCGGACAATGCCCAGTCCAACTGTAATCATAAAAATTGCGACTAAAGTTGTTAGTTGTCGGTTGTTAGTTGTTAGTGAAACTAAAAATAAAACAACGCCCAGAAAAACAAAAAAACCGGCCCCCGCCCAGCCGAAATCGACAAAAGACCGCAACCAAACTCCCAGCACGCACCCTGCCAACAAAACCGCAATAATCTTTTGATTCATTTAAAATAATTTTGATTTTTGCATTTTGATTTTTGCATTTTCTTCGTCCATCGCCTCGTTGGCCAGCCGGTCGGCTTCGCGATTTTTTTCGCGGGGAATTTCAATAAAAGAGATGTGGCCGAAATCCATCTTCAAATTCCAAATTTTGATAAAGAGCGGAAATAGTTTTTCTTCCATAATTTTATATTTCCCGCCCAATTGCCGCGCCACCAATTCGCTGTCCACTCTTATCTCAATTTCCAAATCCCTTGTTTTCTGTTTTCCAAAAAGATGCCTGATTTTTTGAAGGGCGAAAATGACCGCCTCATATTCTGCCTCATTATTGGTTTTTTCGCCGATTGCCTGCGAATATTTTTTTATGGGCTGATCCTGGACATTGGCAATAACCACGCCCACCCCGGCTGGTCCGGGATTCCCCCTCGACCCACCGTCGGCATAAACAATAAGTTTTTCTTTTTTCATAAGCCGTTTGTCTTGATTATTTTTTTATATTCTAGCGCGCTGGGACGAATTTTACGCTCCAGTGTTTGGTAATCAATTTCCACTAAACCAAATCTCGGCCAAAAACCTTTATCCCATTCAAAATTATCCAATAAAGACCAGTAAAAATACCCTCTTAAATCCACGCCTTCCTGAATGGCTTTATGCGCCCATTGCAAATGTTCTTTGATAAACTTTTCCCGCTTTTCATCTTTTGCGTCAGCAAGACCGTTTTCCGTTATATAAATCGGTTTATTGTATTTTTTTAAATCTTTTAGGACATGATAGATTCCTTTGGGGTAAATCTCCCATCCCATGTCTGAAGTTTCTCTATTTTCATTTTGATTAAATTTAAATCCTTTTATGCGATTATGAAAGTAATAATTCAAACCGATGAAATCCTGAAAATTTCTAATTTGATTCAAAAAATAAAAATTCCACCACCAATCAATGAACAAGGCGAGCCAACCTTCGAAATAAATATTATTTTTCGCAATACCGACCTGGGCGCCAGGATTGATTTTTTTAATTATTTTATACGCCTCGCAATGGGCCTTAATCAGATTTCTTAACACTTTTATGTAAGATAGGAAATTTTTCTTTTGCGGCGGCCATACGCCTTTTAAGTAAGAATTGCTCGCGTATATCTCCGGCTCGTTCAAGGTTATCCAAAATTTAACTTGGATACTTTTCAGCGATAGCATAATTTTGTCCACATAATGGAAAAAGTATTCTATTGTTTTTTTATTTTCCCATCCTCCTTTATCTCTCAACCATAAAGGAACAGGCCAGTGCCAAATAGTGACAAACGGCTCAACACCCCTTTGTTTAAGCGCCATTATCACATTTTTATAATGTTCGATTTCTTTTTCATTAAACCTTCCTTCTTCCGGCTCAATCCTTGACCATTCTATGGAAAAACGATGCGCGTTGTGACCCAACGATTTGGCGATATCAAAATCTTCTTCATATCTGTTGTAATGATCGCAGGCCGCGCCAGCCGGATAAACCTTCGCCCAATCGCAATTATCAATGCCTCCCTCGACTTGGTAAGCCGAAGTTGCCGCTCCCCAATAAAAGTTTTTAGGGAATTTAAACATTTATTTAATTCTAATATCAACTATCCTTAATCGCAATTCTGGGGTGGCGCGGAAGAAGGATTTTTCCATAGTGGCAACGAGGTCTATTTTTTGCCCGGCCAGCAGATTTAAATTTTCATCGCTGGCGAAAAAGCCGATTGCCGGAACAATGCTTCCTCCGCCATTGGCGGAGGATTTTTTAAAATCCAATTGCAGATGCAGGCCGCCGTTACCGAACTTGCGCACATTCGCAATTTCTAAATTGGAAAACACAAAAACCGGTTTCGGATTTTCCGCGCCGAATGGCGCCAGTTTTTCTATTTTATCCCATAAATCCCAGTTTATCTCGTCAATATCCAATTCCTTATCTATCAGCAAGGCCTCTTGGATTTCTTTCTTCTCCACTTTTTCATAGGCCGCCAAAATTTCTTTTTCCAAATCAGCGATTTTTTCTTCATTGACGGAAAAACCGCCAGCCATGGCATGCCCGCCCGCCTCAACCAAAACATCCTCTGGCGCCAGTTTCATCAATTCCACTAAATTAAAACTTCCATCGCCCCGGCAAGAGCCTTTTATTTTATTTCCCTCTCCTTTACTCCAAATAAACACAGAACGGCCATAGATATCTTTTAGTTTGCCTGCCACCAACCCTATCACTCCCGGATTCCAGCTCAAGTCGCCCTGCACAATGACAGATGGAGGCTCTTTCCCCACACGTCCTTCAACTTCCCCTAGAATTTTTTCCACGATTTTTTTTCTCTCGCTGTTGAACACTTCCATATTGCCGGTAATCCAGTCCGCCTCCTCCTGCGATTCCGTGGTCAAGAGGTCAAAGCTCGCGTTGGCGTGATCCATCCGGCTGGAAATATTTATGCGCGGCGCAATCATAAATGAAATGTCATCTTCATTCACGTTCTGCGGATTCATATCCAGCCGCCGAAAAAAAGAAATCAGGCCGACCCGCCTCGTTTTCTTTAAAACCTGCAGGCCGTAGTAGGCCAAGACGCGATTTTCATCAACAAGCGGAACCATGTCCGCGATAGTGGCAATGCCAACCAAATCCAAAAGCCATTTTTCCCATCCGGGAACTATCTTGAATCCTTGTCCGCCTTGGGCGGAGCCTTTTCGCGCCAGCGCCTGCACCACCTTAAAAGCCACTCCCGCGCCAGACAAAAATTTAAAAGGATAATTATCGTTTTCCTGCTTAGAATTTATTATTGCGAAAGCGTTCGGTAATTTTTCCTGCTTGCTCGCCGATGAGGAGAGCGGGAGATGGTGGTCGGTGATAATAACATCTATACCGGCGGCGTTCGCCTTATCAACTTCTTTAACGTCAGTGATTCCGCAATCAACGGTAATAATAAGTTTGGCGTTCTGGCCGGCGAATTCGTCAATTGATTCAAGGGTGAGGCCATAGCCCTCCAGATTCCTGTCAGGAATATGGAAATGAAAATTTTCAAACCCGATTTTTTTGAAAAAATGATAGAAAATAGCAGAGGCGCTTACGCCGTCTGCGTCATAGTCCCCGAAAACCACGACGCGCTCGTTATTTTTGATAGCCAGTAAAATCCTCTCCACCGCCTTTTCCATCCCTAAAATCAAAAACGGATCATGTAAATGTTTTTCATAATCGGGGTTTAAAAACTTTTCCGTCTCCTCATCTGTCAATCATCCACAAAACATCCGCAACTTCGTGGCTTAAATCTTGATGACTTTGGTTTTCGCGAACCGCCTCAAACACCTCTCCAATTTCTTCGCCTAACCTTAGCAACACGTCTTTTTCGCTTAAAGATAGAATCCTCTGCGTTTTATTTGATCAATCATTAAATCTTGTAATTCTTTGATTGTTTTTGACATATATTTATTTTTTTTATTAATCCAATAATTGAATAGGACGGGTTTTTATTATATCATAAAATTATGCCTGATTGCGTTTTTTGCAAAATTGTGAAATTTGCAATTTATTATGTAAATATGTTAATGTAATTTATATGGACACTATTACTATTCCCAAAAAACTTGCTGCTCAAGATGATTTAGTAGTCATGCCTCGAAAAGAATATGAGGCATTGTTGATACTGAAAAAGTTTACAGAATTTATTCCAACACCAGCGCAAAAAAAGGCGCTTTTCCGCGCAGAAAGCAATTTTCGCAGAGGTAAAACTCTATCTTATCATGAACTTGTCAAAAAGTTGGGATTTACATATTGATCCCGATATTTTTAAAATCCTAAAGCGACTGCCCAGCCGTGACGCTGAGGCAATACTTGATGTCATCCGTTTTTTACCATCAAATCCTTTCTTCGGAGATATACAAAAAATGAAAGGGGAAGATAATGCATGGAGACGTCGGGTGGGTTCCTATAGAATTTTCTACAAAATTAAAATTACTGAAAAAGTAATCCTTGTCTTCCGTCTTGAAAGAAGAACGTCCAGCACTTATTAAATAAAAAATATGTTTGATTGCGTTTTTTGTAAAATTATAAAAAAGGAAATTCCGGCGGATGTTGTTTATGAGGATGAAAATTTTCTCGGCTTTTTGGATATCACGCCAATCAACCCCGGCCACATACTACTTGTACCAAAAGAACATCATGAAAATTTATATGATATGCCGGACGCCTTGCTCGCAAAAATTGCGCCTCTTATCAAAAAACTGGCGATTGCCGTAAAAAAGGGAGTCAATGCCGAGGGGATAAATATCGGAATGAACAACGAACGCCCTGCCGGCCAACTCGTCTTCCACGCCCACTTTCACATCATGCCGCGCTTTTCAAACGACGGCTTTCGCCACTGGCGCGGCGCGCCGTACAAAAAAGGTGAATCTAGCGAAGTCGCCTCAAAAATCAAAAAGTTTTTGACCTAAACCTTGTTTGGGTCAATGCCTCGATGCCCGGCAGGGTGCCGTGCGCCAGAAATTCCAGCATGGCGCCGCCGGCAGTGGAAACAAAGGAAAATTTTTTAAGAGGAATTTTTGCCTTTTTGATTGCGGCAATGGTGTCGCCTCCGCCAATTACTGATATGGCTTTTGACCCGGCAATCGCCCTAGCCGCCGCCATTGTCCCTTTTTCAAAGCCTTTTTCCTCAAAATTTCCCAAGGGGCCGTTCCATAAAATAAATTTTTCTTCTTTAATCAATAAGGAAAGTTCCTTGATTGCCAAAGGACCGATGTCTAAAATCACGCTGTTTTTCTTTTTAACATCAATAGGTAAAACAATTTTTGGATTTCTCAGAATTTTTTTTATCCGCCGGCTGGCGAACAATTTTTTGTCTAACAACGATTCTCCAACATCAATTTTTTTTACCCAGAAAAAATTATTGGCCAAGGCGCCGCCGATATAAATTTTGTCAGCGATTTTCATAAATTTTTCCAAAACAGGGAGTTTTGTGCCGAATTTCACTCCACCCAAAATAAACAAAAAAGGGTGTTTCGGTTTGAAAGTATTTTTGAGATTTTTATATTCTTCTTCAAAAAGAAAGCCGGTGTATGACGGCAAGTATTTTGGAATGCCAACGATAGAGGCATGATTTCTATGGGAAACGCTGAAGGCGTCGTTTACATAGATATCCCCCAGTTTTGCCAATTGCTTTGCAAATTTTTTGTCATTTTTTTCTTCACCTGGATAATTTCTGATATTTTCTAGAAGAATAACCTCACCCCCAACCCGTTTTGACAAATATTCCGCCACTGGCTTTAAACTTTTCGCTCTACCATCCGTGAGATGACTTATTATTATTACTTTCGCTCCTTTTTTTCTTAAAAAATTTATTGTCGGCAAAGTCCGCTGGATACGGAAATCATCAACAATCTTCCCTTTTTCCATCGGCACATTGAAATCCGCGCGCAATAATATGCGTTTACCTTTTACATTAATATTTTTAATAGACGGTAATCGCATAAAATTATTTAATACCGTTGGCGATTTTTAAAATCTCTCCGAAATCTTTTGGATTCAAACTCTTGCTCCCCACCAGCGCGCCCTGCATATCCTGCAAAAAACCAGCGACATTCTCCGGGCCCACGGAACCGCCGTAGAGAATGGGAATCTTTCTCGCCGGCTCGCTGCCGATAATCGGCATAAGCATCCGGCGGATAAAAACAGCCATCCTGAAGGCGGACTCCGGAGTGTCGGGCTGGGCATTTTTAGCGGAACTGATGGCCCAAACCGGTTCATAGGCAATGATAAGTCCGCCAGTTGGCGGACTAAAAAATTTTCTGGGAATTCCCTTCAGCCCTTCGTCAATTTCGTTTTTAATAAAATTAAAATACTTGTCTTCAAAATCCCTTTCGTTTTCGCCCACGCAAAAAATGACTTTTAATCCCGCTTTCAGGGCTGTTTTTATTTTTTTATTAATCATTTCATTTGTCTCTCCCAAGGCCCTTCTTTCCGAATGCCCGATAATTGCATACCTAACACCTAAATCTTTTAACATCCAGACGGAAATTTCACCGGTAAAAGCGCCTCTTTCTTCATAAAAAACATTTTGGCTGCCAATCTTTAGATTTGGGATTTGAGGTTTGAGATTTGAGATATATGCGAACGGCGGACAGATAATTGTTTCCACTTTTTTTAATTTCTTGGCTGTCTTTTTAATCCCCTGAAAAATATTTCTCGCCTCCCTGAGCGTCTGCGGATTCATTTTCCAGTTAGCTATTATTATTTTCATCATATTGAATATTATATCATTTTTTTGTATACTTTTATACATTATGGATTTAAAAGCATTGCAATCAAGTCTTGAGCAAATCGAGGCGGAACGAGGCATCCCAAAAGAAAAAATCATTGAAACCATTAAGGACGCCCTGGCTGCTGCCTATAAAAAGGACTACGGAAAAAAAGGCCAGATTATCAGGGCCAATTTTAACCTCAAAACCGGCGAGGCGGTTTTTTCGCAAATAAAAATTGTTGTTGATGAATCAATGCTGAAGCCGGAAATTCCGGAAGAAATATCGGATACTGAGGAACAAAAGACCCGCTTTAATCCCGAACATCACATAATGATTGACGAGGCGCGAAAAATCAAAAAAGACGCCCAGCCAGGAGAGGAATTAACTTTCCCCTTGGAAAACAAAAAAGATTACGGCAGAATCGCCAGCCAAACCGCCAAACAGGTCATCATCCAAAAAATCCGGGAAGCTGAAAAGCAGTCCATTTACGAAGAATTTAAAAACAGGCAGGGAGAGATTATCAGCGGCATTGTCCAGCGCATTGAAAACGGCAATGTCTTTATTGATCTTGGCCGAACAATTGCCGTTCTCCCCAGAGACGAACAAATCAAGGGCGAACGCTACCGAATCGGCGAGCGCGTAAAAGCTCTCCTTTTTTTAGTTGAGGAAAGCCCCCGGGGAATCAATTTGTTTCTTTCCCGTTCCCATCCAAAACTTCTTAGCCAATTGTTTAAAATGGAAGTTCCCGAGATTTCCGGCGGCATTGTGGAAATCAAAAGCATTGCCCGGGAGGCTGGCTCGCGCTCAAAAATCGCCGTGGCCTCAAATCAGGAGGGAATCGATCCAGTCGGTTCTTGCGTTGGTCAAAAGGGAATCAGGGTCAATACCGTTATTTCGGAACTTGGCGGAGAAAAAATTGACATCATTGAATGGTCGGAGGATCCGGCAAAATTTATTTCCAACGCCATCTCGCCGGCCAAGGTGGTTGATGTGGAAATTAAGGAAAAAACAAGAGAGGCAAAAGTGATTGTTGACGAAGACCAATTATCTTTGGCAATCGGCAAGGCCGGGCAAAATGTGCGCTTGGCGGCAAAACTCACGGGTTGGAAACTGGACATCCGCTCCCGCGAAGGCAAATCCGTGGCAAAGGCGACAGAAGAAGGAGAGGTGGAGGGAGAGGGAATTATTGAGAATGTCTAATTACTAATTTCTAATTACTAAAATCTTATGATTTACTTCGCAATTATTTCATCTTTAATTGCCATTACCTTTGCCTTTATTGTAAAAAATAAAATTATCAAACAATCGCCGGGTAATGAAAAAATGCGAGAGATAAGCCGGGCCATTAAAGACGGCTCCAAGGCCTATCTTAAAAGACAGTATAAAACCGTTTTCATTGTGGCAGTAATTCTCATTATCGTTCTTTGGTATTTTTTTGGATTTAAAACCTCTCTTGGATTTTTAATCGGCGGCGCGGCCTCCGCCCTCGCTGGCTACTTCGGCATGCTCACGGCTGTGATGGCCAACTCGCGCGTGGCTGAATCCGCCAAATCAGGAATCAGCAAGGCCTTTCGCCTCGCCTTTTTGGGTGGCTCTGTCACCGGTTTCCTCGTTGCCGGCCTGGCGCTTTTTGTCGTTTCTGTTTTTTATTTGATCACCAAAGACATTAATTCCCTTATCGGTCTTGGCTTCGGCGGTTCGCTCATTTCTGTTTTCTCGCGCCTGGGCGGAGGAATTTATACCAAGGCCGCTGATGTGGGCGCCGACCTTGTGGGAAAAATCGAGGCCGGCATTCCTGAAGACGACCCGCGCAATCCGGCTGTCATTGCCGACAATGTGGGCGACAATGTGGGCGATTGCGCCGGCATGGCTGCCGACCTTTTTGAGACATACGCTGTCACTATTATTGCCGCCATGCTTTTGGGAAATTTGATTTTTCCCGGCAATCTGGCAATCATCCTCCTTCCCCTTCTTTTGGGAGGAATTGCCATTATTGCCTCGCTCATCAGCATAGTTTTTGTAAAAATATCTGACAAAACTTCTAGCGAAAGCGGAATAATGAAAGGGCTTTATAAAGGCATCATCGCTTCGGCAATAATTTCCGCCCTTGGATTTTATTTTGTTATAAGAGACATCAATCTTTATTTGGCAGGACTGATCGGAATTGCTATTACATTTCTGATTGTTGTCATCACTGAATATTACACTTCTAAAAAATTCCGGCCGGTGCAATCAATCGCCAAGGCGTCAAAATCAGGGCATGGCACGAACATCATTGCTGGTTTGGCAATCTCCCTTGAATCAACCTCTCTTCCCATCGTCGTTATCACCTTTGGCATGCTCGCTGCGTATTGGCTCGCGGGATTATACGGCATTGCCTTGGCGGCTGTCTCCATGCTCTCTCTCACAGGAATAATTGTGGCCATTGATTCTTTCGGGCCGATTACAGACAACGCCGGAGGAATAGCAGAAATGTCCGGCATGCCACAAGAAACCAGAAAAGCGACCGATGCTTTGGACGCCGTAGGCAACACCACCAAGGCAGTGACCAAAGGCTATGCCATTGGCTCTGCCGGTTTGGCCGCCTTGGTGCTTTTCGGCGCGTACATCGCGGAAATAGAAAAACTCGGGAAAAAAGTTGTTTTTGAACTGCAGGATCCGCTTGTGCTTGCCGGACTTTTCATGGGCGCGCTTCTGCCGTATATTTTCGGCAGCCTATCAATGAAGGCTGTGGGCAAGGCAGCCGGCGCAATTGTGGAAGAAGTGCGCAGGCAGTTTAGAGAGAAAAAAATAATGACTGGCGAAGACAAGCCCGACTATGCCAGAGCCGTGGATATTGCCACTCGCTCGGCCCTGAAAGAAATGATTTTACCGGCAATTCTTCCGATTTTAATAACAATTATTGTGGCAATAATCTTTGGGCCAAAGGCGCTCGGCGGATTATTAATAGGAGTGATAATTTCCGGATTATTTATGGCAATCTCCATGACCTCTGGCGGCGCGGCCTGGGACAACGCCAAAAAATATATTGAGGAGGATCCGCCAGGCGGCGGATACGGCGGCAAGGGCTCGTTCAGCCATCAGGCCGCTGTCACCGGCGACACCGTGGGCGATCCGTACAAAGACACTGCCGGCCCGGCAATCAACCCGATGATTAAAGTAGTCAACATCGTGGCACTGCTTTTAATACCGCTGTTGTTTTAAAATTGTAGAAATCTACCATAATTATGGTAAAATATTACCATGATATCTTTGCGGTCAAAAATAGCTCAAAAAATGCTCAATTTTCTCCTTCTTAACAAGGAAGAGAAATTTTATATTAATGAATTGGCAAAATTATTAGGAGAGGATCCGTCCAATTTATACAAAAAACTTCTGGAATTTAAAAAAGAAGGATTACTATTAGATGAATTTCAAGGCAAAGAACGTTTTTTCTTCTTGAACAAAAAATATCCGTTTCTTAAGGAATACGAAAAAATTATATTGAAAGGCTTTGGTTTTGAAAAAATTTTGAAAGATAAATTAAAATCCATAAAGGGCGTTGAATCTGTTTACATCTTCGGCTCTTATGTAAAAAACCATCTTTCAAGTGAAAGCGACATAGATCTTTTGATTATCGGCGATTTTGATACTCTTAAATTACAGAAAGCACTTTTGGAAATCCAAAAATCAACAGGCAGGGAGATAAATTCCATAGAATTAACAAAGAAAGAATTTGAAAAGAAAAAAAGAGAAAAAGATTATTTTATTGAAAACATTTTTTCAGGTAAAATAATAAAAATTATATGAAAATAAATTTTGATTCAAAATTTTTTCAAAAAATAAAGGCAGATAAAAAGATTATTTCTAAATATTTCAGTAGTGCCTTAAAAGATTTTGGAATTGCCTCAAAAAACAATTATCCTGAAGTAATATTTAATTTTTCTTATTCTGCTTTATTAAAAACGGGAATTACCTTGATTGCCTATCATGGACAAAGAATAAAAAGTAGAAAGGGCCATCATATTAAAATTTTAGAAAAATTATCGCAAATTTTAGACGACAAAAACATAGAAATAATCGGCGATAAAATGAGAAAGAAAAGGAATCTTGATTTATACGAAGGCGGAATTATGATTTCCAAAAAAGAAATGGGTTATTATTTTGATTTTATCAAGGCAGTTATTCATAAGGCAGATAAATATTTAAAGTCACAAAAATCTTTGTTTTAAATCGGCAAGTTTTCCAAATCCTCATCTATTTCCAAATCATCTTTAAAAACCTCTTCACTAAAAGACTGCTCTTCTAATATCTCTTCAAATTCTTGTTCGAACTTCTCCATTATTTTTTCCCCTCTATAATCAATAACGCAATATTTTGCGGCACTATGGCATAGTGGTCAAATTCCATATTATAACTTCCCCTCCCCTCGGTCATTGAACGCAAGGCGGTGACATAACCGAACATCTCGGCCAGAGGAACTTTTGCCTGAATGGTTTTTAATCCTGCCCGCTCTCCCATATTCTCAATCTGGCCGCGCCGGGAATTAATATTACCTGTGACATCTCCCAAAAAATTTTCCGGCACAATTACCTCCACTTTCATAATTGGTTCGAGAATGACCGGCTTGGCCCGCTTCACCGCATCCTGAAGAGCAATGGAACCGGCAATTTTAAAGGCCGCCTCAGACGAGTCAACCTCGTGATACGAACCGTCATAAAGCTCAACCGACATATCAACCAATGGATAGCCGGCAACGACTCCTTTTTCCATTGCCTCCTTCACTCCCTTTCCCACAGCCGGGATAAATTCCTGAGGAATAATGCCGCCCTTGATGGAATTGATAAATTCAAACCCCTCCCCTCTTTCTCTTGGCGCGATTCTAATCTTCACATGGCCATACTGCCCGCGGCCGCCTGACTGGCGAATATATTTTCCCTCGGCCTCTGCCTCAGCAGCAACTGTTTCCTTGTAAGCCACCTGCGGCTTGCCGATATTCGCCTCCACTTTAAATTCTCTTTTCATTCTGTCCACAAGAATTTCTAGATGAAGTTCGCCCATGCCGGAAATAATAGTCTCCAAAGTTTCCGGGTCTGATTTAATCTTGAAGGTCGGGTCTTCTTCAGAAAGCCGGCGCAAAGCCAAACCCATTC
Organism: Candidatus Terryibacteriota bacterium; assembly: GCA_016208535.1. Lineage (GTDB taxonomy): Bacteria > Patescibacteriota > Minisyncoccia > UBA9983 > UBA9983 > JACQXW01. Next base: position 8,165 of record JACQXW010000027.1, on the reverse strand, counting down.
TCTCTTGATCCTGTTTGGTCTTTGGTTCAATGCGCATAAAGACCACTGGTTCCGGGAATTCTATTTTTTCCAGACGAACCGGCCTTTCCGGATCGCAAACGGTGTCGCCGGTACGCGTGTCTTTTAAACCGACAATGGCGGCAATCTCCCCGCTATAAACTATTTTCACCTCCTCGCGCTCATTGGCGTGCATTCTTAAAATTCTTCCCACCCGCTCTTTATTGCCGGTGGTGGTATTCAGAACATAAGAACCAGCCTCTAAAATACCCGAGTAAACCCTGAAGTATGACAACTGGCCCACAAAGGGATCTGTCTGGAGTTTAAAAACCAAGGCGGCAAAAGGAGCGCTGTCGGAAGATTCCATAGAAATTTCCACGTCTGTTTTTGGATCATGGCCGATGATTGGCGGCAGATCAATCGGCGCCGGAAGATAATCAATCACTCCATCTAACACAAACTGCACTCCTTTGTTTTTAAGCGCCGAACCGCAAAAAACAGGGATGAGTTCGTAGTTTATGACCGCTTTTCTTAAGGCTGACCTCAAATCGTCAATTGGAATCTCCTTGCCTTCCAAATATTTTTCCATCAATCCTTCGTCTTTTTCCACAATTTTCTCAATCATTTCTTTGTGAAATTTTTTTGCCTCTGATTTAAGATTTTCCGGAATCTCTGTTTCTTTTGCCTGTTCGCCGAATTTTCCCTCAAATTCATACGCCTTGAAATTCATTAAATCAATCAAGCCTCTGTGATTTTCTTCCAAGCCGATGGGAATCTGCATGGCTACAGCGTTAGGAGTGAGTCTTTCCAATATGGATTGGAAACTCTTCTCAAAACTGGCACCCATTCGGTCTAATTTATTTATAAAACAAATGCGCGGCACTTTATATTTGTCTGCCTGGCGCCAGACTGTTTCTGATTGCGGCTCCACGCCAGCCACGCCGTCAAAAACCACCACCGCTCCGTCAAGTACCCGCAGAGAACGTTCCACCTCAGCCGTAAAATCAACGTGGCCGGGGGTATCAATGATATTTATTCTATACTCAAAATTTTTATCGTTGTTCCTGTAAGTGGGAATCCAAAAACAGGTGGTGGCCGCAGAGGTAATGGTAATGCCTCTCTCCCGCTCCTGCTCCATCCAATCCATCACTGCCGTGCCCTCATGAACTTCGCCAATCTTGTGAGAGACGCCGGTATAAAAAAGAACCCTTTCGGTAAAGGTTGTTTTTCCAGCGTCTATATGGGCGATAATTCCAATATCGCGCGTTTTTTCAATTAAATAATCACGCATAACTTTGTAGTCTGCTACCAGGCGAAATGGGCAAAGGCCTTGTTGGCCTCGGCCATTTTATGGACATTTTCCCGCTTCTTCACTGCCGCACCCTCGTTTTTAGAGGCGGCAATAAGTTCCTCTGCCAATTTGTTGGCCATATTTCCTTTCTTCGTTCTGGCCGCCTCCAAAATCCACCGGCAGGCCAAAGCAAACCTTCTTTCCGGCCTAACCTCTCTGGGAACCTGATAATTAGCGCCGCCGATTCTCCGCGAGCGCACCTCTAAAACCGGAGAGGCGTTTTTGATTGCTGCCTCAAAAATCTCCAGAGGATTTTCTGCTTTTGTCCTCTTTTTCATTTCTTCCAACACCCCGTACATTATCTTTCTGGCAATAGATTTTTTCCCTTCCTTCATTATGTAATTGGTAAATTTCTCAACTGTTTCTGAGTTATAAACAAAATCCGGCTTTATTTTTATTTTCTTTTTTATTTTTCTTCTCATCCCGTTAGAGGCAGATCGCGATCTTGATATCGCAATTTATGCCTTGTTTAATTTTATAATTATTATTTGTCATAAATCTTATATCCCATTATTACCGCGATCGCGGCCTCTAACGGGACTCATAAAATTACTTCGGCCTCTTTGCCCCATACTTGCTTCTCTGCTGTTTCCTCTTCTCCACGCCGGCAGTGTCAAGAATGCCGCGGACAATGTGATATCGAACGCCGGGCAAATCCTTCACTCTGCCTCCACGAAGCAAAACAACAGAGTGTTCTTGAAGATTATGCCCTTCGCCGCCAATATATGCCGTAACCTCCATGCCATTGGTTAAACGGACTCTGGCCACTTTTCTCAAGGCAGAATTCGGCTTTTTTGGCGTGATGGTTTTCACCTGCAGGCAAACTCCCCGCTTAAAAGGGGACGAGTAAAATACCGGCCTATTTTTCTTGGTGTTAAAACCGTGCTGGAGCGCCACAGCCTTTGTTTTCTTTTTGACACTCTTGCGATGTCTTTTTACTAACTGATTTATTGTAGACATATTAAATTCGCCCTTTTGGGCGATACAAAATAAGATTAGCAGAAAAAGAAAAGAGGGTCAAGCGACCCTCTTAATTTTTTCCTCCTTTTTTAAAGCAAAGGGTTTATAAAAAGAGTTTATAAAGCGAGTAATAACTCTTAATGATTCGTTAAACTCTCTTTGGTTTTTTCGCTCTTCCTTTTCTTCCTTTAATAATCTTACCAGTTTTTTAAACATTCTCCCTCCTTTATTTTATTTTTTAAAATCCTGATCCAGTTATCAGTTTAAACAATCCACTTACAAAAGGCAAGAGGTACTGGAAGAAAAAGAAAAGGGGGTCAACCCTTTTGCATGCAGTATCTAAGGTATTTATCTCACCACGCATTTTCACGTGTTTTTTCAAAAGCTTGAAGCATTTCTTCTTTATTTTTAAATTCTTGAGGCACCAAGATTCTTTTTTTAACCTTATCTTTATAAATTTCAAGAGTTAACGGTGTAAAAACATAAACTTTTCCACCTTCTTGTTCTGGAGTTTTTAATATTAATCTATCGGAATCTTCCGCTTGAATTTGCGAAATATGCATTATTCGTTCTTTGACAGTATCAAACCAAGATATAGTATCTCCACTGATGCGAATATCCAACGCAAGTAATACTGTGTCATCTTCGGGAGAGAAAACATAATATACCCTTGCTGGTAATTTTTTTTCTACAATCTTTATGTTTTCAAGAAAGGTCATATTTTAGATTTTAGACACAATTTTAGATATTACTTTGTGAATTATAGAATCTTTTATTTTTTTATGCCTCGCCAAAATTTGATTTGTCTTTTCTTGGTATTTAGATGGTTTTTCTTCTGAAATTTCTAAAAAATCGCTAACATTAGGAGCCATAACAATCATTTGCTCTATTGGTTTGCCGTTGATTTCCGTAATACCGTCACCGCGTAAAGCATCTATAACTCCCCATAAATCATTTTCAGTAGCACAAGCAATGGCCTTGATTTTTTCAATTGAAATGCCTGTTCGAAACATTAGCTCGTTCGACACATTGTATTTTTGTTTCTGATTTTTTATTAACTCCTCGGGACTTAATCTATGTTCAAACGTCTTAGGATCATTACTACCAAAATTGTCACTGTCATAACTATACCAATCAGTTCTATCAAGTAAATCCGGTTGGAAAATAAAATAAACACCTGTAATATTTTTATCAGCTCCCTCAGTCACTATTCTTGTAAAAACATTATCCGCTCCACCTTTTTGCATGTCTAGATCTGTAGATTGATATAGACCCTCAGTAATCAAACCCCTCTTATACCGCTCATGGGAAGAAATCAAACCGCCTGATCTAATAATACGAGGTAAATTACTTGCACCAAAAATACGATGATAAACAGCATAAGGGCTAATTTTTTGATATTCTTTGTGCTTATCTTTTTCTATGAAAGTAAAATAAGCGGGAAATACTTCCTCTCGCGTTAAATTCTCTTCAATGTTCGCTGGCACAACTTCAGTTTTGTGGTGCCACATATACCGAGTTTTTTTATATTCATCTTCATCCTCAATCTCTGGCAAAGAAAGTCCATTTGGAATTTCTAACTCTCGATTTAAAATCTGGTTAATTTTTTCATTAATTTGTTCCGTAGTTAATTTTGTTTCGTCTTTGTCTGATAAAATAATTTCTACAAGCCCCAACGAACTGCGTATTTCTCTTTTATTTTCAATATCGTCAATATCTTTTTCCCCAGTTGATATTTTTACAATGGCGCCGTCAATCTCTTTTTGCCAACAATCTGCTAATTTAAAATTGTTATCACCGCTTCCATAAACTATTGAGGATTGTTCATATTTAGAATATTTTTCTTTTATTATATTGTATTGTTTCTCGGTTAACTTAAAGTTTATATGGATTGTTTCATCCGGAGCTTTAATAATATCTATCTGTTGATTTTCAATCCGATTTCCATCAACAAGTATACCAACTTTGGGGTTTAATTCAATTGATCTTATTTTTTCGGCCTGGTGAGAAATTAAGTTTTTTATTTTTTCCTTTGTAATTTTTACTAAAGAAGTAATTTGTTCTTTTATTAAAGTTATCTTTTCCGCAAAGCCACCTTGTTCAAATATTGCCGTAGCTTTTTCTTGATTTAATCCAATAGACATAGGTATATTTTCAATCCGTTTATCGGCAGCAGTCATAATTTTAAGTGGCTCACTTTCCACCTCAGCAAGAGCTTGTTCTATGTTTTTTGTAAATTCAACTTCTGTAAATTCGTGAGTTGATTCTAATTTTTCTGGAACACGAACATGTTCTTGTTTTGTTTCAGGGAGGGGTGAGCTAATTTTTTCAAATTCTTTATTCATAGTTTACTAGTTTTTTTCTAATCTCTTTTATTTTTTCTTCCTCTACTACTTTTTGATATTGACTAATTACTTCAAAAAGATCTTTTTCATATTGATTTAATTGATTTTGATATTGTAAAAGTATCTCTTTAAGTTCAGTGATTTTATTTTGTATTTCTATTTTATCCATAATTAAAATATTTAGGATTTGAAAAATTTTAAGAATTATATGCGTTTATCAGGCTTTTATTTTAAATTCCCGCGCCGGTTATCAATTTAAATAAAAAGGCTACGACTGGCAAGAGGTATTGGAAAAAAAAGAAAATGAAAAATATGAGGATGAAAAAACCGTAGCGCTCGAGAAAAATTTCTATATTCCGCCATCTCAATGGCAAAAAAGTGAACAAAACTTTTGAGCCGTCCAAGGGAGGAATGGGAACAAGATTAAAAATCCCCAGAATCAGATTGATAAAAACAATCAGGGTGGCTATTTGAAAAAATGAAACCGGCAGAAAGACAAGCGAGGAACCATAGCGGATGATCAGGCCGAAGACAATGGCCACCAAAAAATTAGACAGAGGTCCGGCCACCGCCACCATCCCGGGTCCCCATTTTTGATTTTTTAAATTGTAAGGATTGTACGGCACCGGCTTTGCCCAGCCAAAAATAAAACCCCCGACTAAATAAGTAAAAAACGGAACAAGAAAAGAGCCGAAAATATCCAGGTGCTTAAGGGGATTTAAGGTCAGTCGGCCCTCGTTTTTTGCCGTTTGGTCGCCAAGCAAATAAGCGGTATAACCATGGGAAAATTCGTGAATGACAACGGATATTATCAAAACCGCAATGGAAAAAATGAAATTAATTTCTTGCATAAATGTTTTTTATATTATAACATAAACCACATGGCAAAAGAATGTCCGATCTGCGGAAAGGGAGCAATCATGGGAGGAAAAAGAAATCTTCTCCGCGGCAAATACAATCCCACAAAAAAAACCAGAAAATATCCCAATCTTCAATGGGCTCGCCTTGTTTCAGGTAAACGCATAAAAATTTGCACTTCGTGCCTAAAGAAAGGCCCAATCTTCAATGGGCTCGCCTTGTTTCAGGTAAACGCATAAAAATTTGCACTTCGTGCCTAAAGAAAGGTAAATATTTAAAATAAGGAGAGGTGCGAGAGTGGTTTAATCGGACAGTCTTGCCAGCCCGAGGCTGGTCGGCCTAGGGCCGAAAAACCGAAAAACCATTACAAAGACGATGAATTACGTCTATATAATTTACAGTAAAATACTCAATAAATTATATAAGGGATATACTTCCAAATTTAAGAGAGCGGATTAAAAACCATAATCAAGGTAAAGTTGTTTCAACAAAATTGGGTAGGCCATGGACATTGATATATTACGAAGGATTTTTAAATAAAAAAGACGCTCTAATTGAAGAAAAATTTTTGAAATCCGGCAAAGGTAAAGAGAGAATAAAATATTTATTAAAAAATTATTTTGAAATGAAAAATAATTAACAATAAATAAAAAGGCGGGGTGCCAGAGCGGTTGAATGGGACGGTCTTGAAAACCGTTATACCTGCAAAGGTATCGTGAGTTCGAATCTCACCCCCGCCGTTTGTATTTTTAGTAAAATGATAAAGCCGAAATTTCATCAATTCGATTGCCGCGAACAAAATAGAGTAGATTTTCGTCAGGCTCGAGCAGTTTTAAAGTACAAACCAGATATTATCATTTTTGAACTACCCGAAAAACACGGAAGTCCCGAAACTATATTCAATAAGTATGACTGCAAAAATAAACCACTCAAAAAAAGCAAGATTATTAAAAAAGATTTAATAAAGGCATCGCATAAATTTCAGTATGCACTCTCAGATATAAAAACATGGGAAAATATAGAACGGCTATGGCGGAAGAATCATAATATTCTACTTTATAATGTTGATGGCCCACAAGAATTGCGCGCAGAATTTTTTGAAACGTGGAATCATATGTATCCATGCGCGACTAAAAATTGGCTATGGTGGGTTCAGATTTACCTTCGAGAACGATTTATGGCAAATCATATCCATTCAGTCATTAAAAAGTATAAAATTATGGAAAACCTATTGGAAAAAATTGAGTGGCAGGCGCCGGAATACGAATATATTAAAAAATCGCCTGATTGGTTCTGGGCAGTTGGGATTATTACCATTGCCCTGTTGGTTTCAGCTTTTTTTTTGAAAAGTTTTTTGTTCGGATTTCTGGTTTTACTGGCCGGATTTTCCATTGCCCTCTACGGAGCAAAAAAACCGAATATTGTTTCCTTCAGTATCGGACCAAGGGGCATCAAGATCGGAGAAACACTCTATGAGTATGAAAACTTGAAAAAATTCTGGATAAATTACGACCCGCCGCAAAAAAAAGAGATTCTACTTGAATCCAAAAAAACTATTATGCCGCACATCACAATACCTCTTGTCAATGAAGACCCGAAAAAAACAAGAGAATATCTTCTCAAGTTTTTAAAAGAGGAAAAAATAGAAGAATCATTAATAATGACAATTGCGAGATTACTGAAATTTTAAAATGCCCTCAAGAGGAATCGAACCTCTATTTCGGGATCCGCAATCCCGTGTCCTGTCCGTTGAACGATAAGGGCAAATCCGCCAGTTGGCGGATTACTTTTTTAAAAATTTAGCGAGTCTGGATTTTTTGCGGGAGGCGGTATTTTTCTTTATAACTCCCCGCTTGCATGCCTTGTCTATGGATTTGTAAGCGGAAGAAAGAAGTTTAATAGCCTCGTCGGTTTTGCCGGCAATTTTTAATTTCTTAACCTGTTTTACAACATCTTTCATCGCCTCTTTTCTTTTGAGATTTATTTTGTTTCTTTTTATTGATTGGCGCAAAGCCTTTTTCGCTGATCTAGTTATAGGCATAAAACTATCTTAACAAAAGATACCTATATTTGCAAATATTTGTTAAGATAAAAGTAATGATCGCCCGACTCGAAGGGAAAATTATAATGAAAGGAGATAGGTTTTTGATTGTTGATGTAAACGGCATAAGTTATCGCGTTTTTTGCGGTCCGCAAACAATCAAATCAGCGCCAAAAAAAGATGGGTCAGTATCTCTCTGGACCCACCTACATGTGCGCGAGGACGCCATGGAACTTTACGGCTTTTTGGAATACGCGGAATTGGAATTTTTTGAGATGCTTATCGGCATCTCCGGCATCGGGCCGAAGGGAGCGTTGGGAGTTTTAGCTGTGGCTCCTTTGGATAATCTTAAAAAAGCCATCTCCTCCGGTGAAACAAATTATCTCACCAAGGTCTCCGGCATTGGCAGAAAGACAGCGGAAAAAATAATTTTGGAATTAAGAGATAAACTCGGCGACTTGGGCGGCGCGGAAAGCGGAGGAATTTTAAAAGAAGACCAAGATGTTTTGAGCGCGCTTCAATCGCTCGGTTATTCGCTCTCCGAAGCCCGCGAGGCCATGAAACAAATTCCAGATGGCATAGAAGGCGCCAGTCAACGCATCAAAGAGGCGTT
>JACQXW010000001.1 GCA_016208535.1 Candidatus Terryibacteriota bacterium | reverse complement strand
GCCGGAATATTTTTATTTTAAATTTTAAAAGGCTCCTTGTAAAGATGATAATCTTAAAGGAGCCTTTGTTCTTTTTCTGCTATCTTATTCAAAATTTGCTTTTTTATAGAGTCTTGAGTTTCCTGAAAACTAATTTCAGTCATTGAAAGTGGACAGAACTTATGTGCATTTGTTATTTTGCTGATATACGTAAGATAGAAATCAGGTTTTTGCGCTGAATAAAAAGTCATGAAGTTAGGAATAAAACCCTCGTCTTTAAGACTCCGAAGCGCTTCTGCCAGCCACTCTTTCTTAGATCTTTTTCTCAATTTTTTCACCCCTTTCTGTAATTGGTTTGTTAATGAACTTTTTTATTTATTTTACATCAATTTTGCAGTATTTGCAATCTCTTTTCGCTAGAAACGGGATTATAAATTTCCGGTAATCAAGAGAATTGCGATGCTGAAAAAAAGGATGAGCAGAAAACCAAGAATAAATTTAATTGAAGTTTTATTCAAAAATCCCATTGAAGTTATTATATCCCGTTAGAAATTTATTTACAAAACAATAACTCATGTTTTACCACCAGATTTCTAACGGGATTATAACATAAAAAAAGAAAGGCTGCTCAGCGAGCAGCCTTTTGGAGGAAAATTCTTCTGCCTTTCAGTTCATCTTTAGTGTAAGTGTGTGGTTTTCCTGTGTGTTTATTAAATGTGCTGAAAGGATTTTCATCGCAGTTAGGGCATTTGTTATGGGCTTTTTGGCCTTCTGGAAGTGAGTATCCGCACCCCGGTGTTTTACATATTACTGGCATTTTTACTTCTCCTTGTTTTTTTATATTTTTCTTCTACATAACTCGCGCTTACCAGAAAAGTGATTGTACCTATCCCCAGCCTGACAAAAAAATCAGCATTGCCTTTTGCGTCAATCGCGCTTAAGGCGATCACGAGCCCTAATGCTCCTGTTACAAAGGCAATGGTAACTCCTATGCCTTCCATAAAATCCAATTTCTGAAAAAAAGTTGCTTTTCTTTTTTTCATAACATCCTCCTTTTTTATTTTTCAAATCTGTTTATTATATAACATCTTCAAAAACAAAAGTCAACAGTCAACCCCAGCCCAAATTGACATTTTTATTCAGTTTTGCTTGACTAAAGACAGATGATTATTGGCTAATTTTGGCAATATTTATGGCTACAATTTTGCAAAAAAACATTATAAGCGATTTAGGTTTGGATAAACTTTCTGAAAAAGAGCAGGAAGAGGCCTTGCAAAGCATTGGCAGGATAATTTTTCAGTCAGTTTTGATAAGGGTGATGGAAGAAATGGATGATAAAGGCAAGGATGAGTTTGAAAAGGTTTTAAGTGAAAAACCGAATGACGAGGAGGCGATTCTGAATTTTCTGCAGACAAAACTGCCGAATCTAAACGAAATTGTCAATGAGGAGGTGGCGAAATTCAAACAAGAGAGCGTTGATTTTATGAAGAAGATTTAAAATAATTTTTATGGAAAGATTTAAAGAAATAAAGGAAGAAGTAAAGACCATAGAAGAGGTTCAAATTGATCTATCAAAATCAAGAGGCGCCTACGCGGTTGTCTACACTGAGTACCGCAAGGCATTTGGCGGGCTAAAGAAAGAAGATTTGCAGCCGCTTGAAAAAACTATTGAGCCAATAAGAAAATGGATTCAGGCAGGGGATAGTGAAAAAATAAAATCAGAAAAAGAAGAAGAGTTTTTATACGCCGAAGAAAGAAAAAATAATTTTATTAAAGAATTAGCAAGGCCGGGAATTAACAAAGAGGAGGCAGAGGCGATTTACGAGGTGGAATTAAAAAAGGCGGAATATGACGCGGCAAAAGTTGAATTAGGCAAGAAAATGGCGGAACAGGGCATTCAACCAGCGGAAATTTTCCAAAAACTGGTTCTTAGTGAACGCGAACTTTTGAATCAGGTAAAAGTGGAATCCTGGCCGCCAAAGGAAAAGGGAATTTTTAGAAAGGGAATGGAATGGTATATGAGGCGAGGCACAGCCACCCGCTTGCTTATTTCCACTGGCTTGGTTACCGGCGCGGTGGCTGGCGTGGGCGGGTTTGGCGCGGCCGCGGCTGCCACTTATGCCGGTTATCGTTTTGTGCGCGGATTTGGCTCCGTGATGGTTGGCAAGTTGGCTGGCAACCTGGCGGAAAGAATGATGTCTAAAACAATTGCATCAGAAAAAGAAGCGGCTTTAAATGAATTACAAAACAATTTTTCTTTAGATAATCTAAAAAATACCGATAAAAATTATCAAGATATTTTGAAAAAGATAGGAAAAATGGAACGAAGAAAAGTTTTAGCAAAAGGACTCATTTCTATGGCTGCTGGCATGGGAACGGCAATTGGAATGGGAATATTGGAAAAGACTTGGGCTGGCGGAGGGGTAAAATCTTCTCCTGAAGCAATAAAGCCAAAAGCGGGGGTTCCTGAGTCTGCGCCGAAGATTTCAAGCGTTGTCGAAGTCCAAAAGGGCGACACCGTCTGGAAATTATCAAAAGAGCAGTTGGAAAATAGAGGTTATTTTAAAAATCTAATCGGCTCGGCGGATGAAATTACCGCAAAGAAAAATTTTCTTATTGACAGCGTTAGCCGCAAAGTCAGTGTTTCTTCCGGCGATGCAAATCTCATCCATGCCGGAGAAAAAATTGACTTTAAGGATATTTTTGAAAACAAAGACACGATGGCGCAATTGGTTGATAAATCGGAACATTTGAAGCCGATGGGCGTTGGTCATATCGCCGAGCATTTACAAAAGCCAGAAATTGAAACAGGCGCCGCTAAAAATGTTTTTGAATTTTTTGATAAACAAACCCGGCCGGAAAAATGGGGAACGATTCAATCATATCAGCATGACATTGATTCAATGAAAGGGAATCTTGATAAATTTACTGATCCTCAGGTAAGAGCGTCGGTGCAGGCCGAAATTGACAGGCTGGAAAATATCAAACAATCTCTTATCCATAGATTGGCAGAACAAACAGAACAGATACCACCAGAAATTAAAGTATCGGCGGCTGAAGCAGGTGAACATATTTTACCCCCAGAAAAACAAAGTTTTTTCGATAATTTGATTTATAAAGATACTCTTCCTAAATTTAAAGTTGATGCTCTTGTTGAGCAAATTAAGACAGATAAATTGACGGCTGAGGATTTTGCCGATTATTATGCAGATGCAAAAGAATTTTCTGAGGGAGGGCGTGTTGCTTTAAAAGATAATTTTGAGAAAAATTTTAAGGCAATTTTTGAAGGAAATGCAAAAGAAAGAAACAAAGCCTTAATAGCTATGGAAACAATCATCGTGAGCTTAGAGAAAATGAAATAAGAATGAATAATCAGGAGATTGCGAAAATTTTCCATGAGATCGCCGTCCTTTTGGAAATAGAGGATGTGGCTTTCAAGCCGCAGGCGTATGAAAAGGCGGCCATGGGGCTGGAGGCTCTGTCTGAGGATGTGGAGAAGATTTACAAAAGAGGAGGGATAAAAGAATTGGAAGAACTGCCCGGAGTGGGCAAGGGCATTGCCGAAAAAATTATTGAATATCTAAAGACAGGAAAAATCAAAGAATACCAGCAGTTAAAAAAAAAGACGCCTGTTGATATTGAGGAATTGACGGCAGTGGAAGGAATTGGACCGAAGACAATCAGTATTTTGTATAAAGTATTAAGTATTAAGAATTTGAAAGATTTGGAAAGGGCGGCAAGGGCAGGGAAAATAAGGAGATTGGAAAATTTCGGCGAAAAGAGCGAGCAAAATATTCTGGAAAGCATTGAATTTTTAAAAAGAAGCAAGGGAAGGTTTCTTTTGGGTGAAATTTTGCCCGAAGTCAGGGAGATTTACAAAAAATTAAAGAATTTGAAAGAAGTGAAAAAAATCAGCCTGGCCGGTTCCTTAAGGCGGATGAAGGAAACAATCGGCGATATCGATTTTTTGGTTGTTTCCCGCCAGCCGGAAAAAGTTATGAATTTCTTTATTTCTTTGCCTGGCGTAATAAAAATTTGGGGCAAGGGCGCAACAAAGACTTCTGTCAGAATGAGACAGGGGTATGATATGGATATTAGAGTGGTAGCTGGAAAAAGTTTTGGCTCCGCCCTCCAATATTTTACCGGTTCAAAAGAGCATAATATTGCCACCAGAAAATTGGCAATGGAAAAAGGATTTAAACTTAACGAATACGGCATTAAAACCGAAGAAGAAGTTTATAAAAAAATCGGCCTGCCATATATTGAGCCGGAACTGCGGGAGAACACAGGGGAACTTGAAGCTGGGCTTCGGGGCAAACTGCCAAAAATAATCGGTTATCAGGATATTTGTGGCGACTTGCATTGCCATTCGCACTGGGGAGCAGATAAAAATAAAGCAATTAAACAGATTGAAAATTTTGTGCGATTGGCAAGAGAAATGAATTATGAATATGTCGGCATTTCCGACCACACAAAATTTCTGGCAATAGAGCACGGCTTGGATGAAAAGCAATTATTGGAGCAAAAAAAATTCATTGATAAATTAAATCAAAAATTGAAAATTGAAAATTGTAAATTGAAAATTTTGTGCGGTTGCGAGGCAAACATTATGGCTGACGGCTCAATTGATATTAATGACAAGACTCTGGCAAAACTGGATTATGTCATTGCCGGCGTGCATTCGCAGTTCAAGATGAATAGAGAAAAAATGACGGAAAGAATTATCAGGGCAATGAGAAATCCCAATGTTGATATTATTTCTCATCTGACAGGCAGGATAATCCAGCAGCGCGATGAATATGAAATTGATTTTGATAAAATTTTAAAGGCGGCAAAAGAAACAGGAACAATTCTAGAAATCAACGCCTATCCGGTGCGGCTTGACTTGAAAGACAGCAATATAAGAAAGGCGAAAGAGGCAGGGGTGAAAATGGTGATAAACACCGATTCCCATCAGTCGGAGCAGATGCGATTCATGGAATACGGCATCAGCCAGGCCCGTCGCGGCTGGGCCGAAAAAAAAGACATAATAAATTGCTGGAGCGCAGAAAAAATGTTAGGAATGTTAAAATAGCGGGATGTAGTATAGTGGCAGTACGTACCCTTGGGGTGCCTGCCCGCCATAGCCAGAGCCGGGGCGTAGTATAGAGGTAGTACGCATGCATGGGGTGCATGTAGCTGGAGTTCGATTCTCCACGCCCCGATAGATAAGGCGATGGCAGGCGGGGGTATGGCCCGGATTCGATTTCCGGCATCCCGATTATATTAAATCATTTAAATGTGCTTCTTGATGAGTTTGTGGAGACTGGAGATGTGTCTTTCTTTGTCTGCCGTCATTTTTTCCCAAAAGGCGATGCACTCTTTGCACTTGCCGGCGTCTTTGAGATAGGATTTTTTGATGCGCCACAGGCTTTTGTGCTCTTCAGTCATCTGGAGTAAAAGGTTATAAAGATGGTTATTTAACATTTTATTATTCAAATTATCTCTTATTCGACCATTTTCTATACATTATATAATATACTTTTTAAAAAATAAATTATAACATATAATATAATAAAGGTCGGTTTCTTTAATTTTAATAATTAAATAAAATTCAATGAGCAAATTAAATGTACTTGATTGGTTGGCCATTATTCTGCTTGTTATCGGTGGCTTAAATTGGGGATTAGTCGGCTTGATTAATCTTGATTTAGTGGCTGCGATTTTCGGCGCCGGCAGCCTTTTGTCCCGCATTATTTATATCGTTGTCGGCCTATCCGCCATCTATGTTTTGATTATGACCAGAAAAATGAAGGCTGGACAGGCTGGACAGGCGGCTGTGAGCCAATAATTGTTTCTTAGGCAGCCCCGCGCCGCTAAGCGAGTCGGGACTGCTTATAGAGATTATGAAATTATGGCATGCGCTTTCACCTCTGGAGATTGAGGGAGAGTTGAAAACTAATCTCCAATCCGGTTTGGAGCAGACAGAGGCTTTATCGCGTTTTCAATCTTTCGGCCCCAACAAACTGCCTAGCGCAAAACCAGAGCGCCTGTTTTTTATTTTTTTGCGGCAATTCCAAAGCCCGCTGATTTACATCCTGCTTGCGGCCGCCATTTTTGTCTTTGCCTTAAAAGAAACCATTGACGGCTTTATCATTCTTTTTGTCCTTCTTTTCAATGCCGTGGTGGGCACAATTCAGGAGGGCAAGGCCCAGAACACTCTTTTGGCTCTTAAAAAATTTGTTGAAACAAATGCCACGGTTGTCAGAAACGGAAAGGAAATAATCGTTCCTGACACAGAAATAGTAGCCGGAGACATTGTCATTTTGCAGGAAGGCGAGAAAGTGCCTGCAGACTGCCGGCTTATTTTAGCCAATAATTTGCGGCTGGATGAGGCGGCTCTTACCGGCGAATCAACACCAGTGGATAAAATTGCGGATGCTTTAAAAAATAAAGATTTGGCGGTAATGGAGCAGAAAAATATGGTTTTTAAGGGAACCCATATTACAGCGGGAAACGGCAGGGCAGTGGTTGTGGCCACGGGTTTGGACACAGTGATCGGCAGAATATCAAAAGAAATCAGCGCCATTAAAACTGAAGTTCCCTTAAAGACCAACATCCGTCATTTGTCGCGCATGATTATCATTGTTGTCGGCATTATCAGCATCAGCCTTTTTTTGCTTGGTGTCAGTCTTGGCGAACCATTGCAAAAAATGTTTACCACAGTGGTGGCGCTCGCTGTTTCCATTATTCCCGAGGGCCTGCCCATTGTTCTGACCTTGGTTTTGGCAACTGGCGTGTGGAGGATGGCCAAACGCAACGCCTTGGTGAAAAGGCTTCAGGCAGTGGAGGCCCTGGGTCAGACAAAAATTATTGCTGTTGATAAGACAGGCACAATCACTAAAAATGAATTGGTCATCCAAAAAGTTTTTGTTAATGGAAAATTTTTTGAAATTAAGGGCGTGGGCTACGAGCCAAAAGGAGAAATTGTTTTTGAAGGGAACGTGGTTGACCCTCTTAATCATCCAGAACTGCTTTTAATGGGGAAAATTGCCGGTTTTTGCGCTAACGCCCGGGTGGCCTTTTTTGAAGACGAAAAACAATGGAAAATTTCCGGCGACCCCACTGAGGCCGGCCTTTTGGTTTTCGCGGAAAAAATCGGTTTTAAAAAAGATGTTTTGGAGCAAGAATTTCCCTTAATCGCAGATATTCCCTTTGACCTTAAAACAAAATACCACGCCACCTTTCATCAAGAGGGAGACCGAAAGTTTTTGACAGTCATCGGCGCTCCTGAATCTGTTCTTTCTCTTTGCGAAAAAATCTGGAAAGACGGCAAAGAGGAAATTTTTTCAAAAAAAGAACAAGGAGAGATAGAGGCAATTTTTCATAAGATGTCGCGGGAAGGTTTGCGCGTCTTGGCTTTGGCAATAAAAAACAATGTTAAAACAGAAACAGGCCAACTTATTTCAGGTTTGACCTTAGTAGGTTTTTGCGGCATGAAAGACGCTTTGCGGCCGGAAATAAAAGAATCAATAGAACAGGCAAAGGAGGCAGGCATAAAAGTGGTGATGATTACCGGAGACCATAAACTCACTGCCGTTTCCATTGCCAAAGAGGCCGGCATTTGGCAGGAAGGAGACGAGGCTATGACCGGCCAGGAAATGGACGGGCTGTCTGAAAAAGAGTTTATTCAAAAACTTCCCAAGATCAGCGTTTTTGCCAGGGTGACTCCAGAGCATAAATTAAAAATTATTCAGGCTTACAAGGCAAGAGGAGAAATTGTGGCAATGACCGGAGACGGAGTTAATGACGCTCCCTCTCTGGTGGCTGCTGATTTGGGAGTGGGTATGGGAAAAATCGGCACTGAAGTGGCCAAAGAGGCTTCGGATATCGTGCTTTTAGACGATAATTTCAACACCATCATTTCCGCTGTTGAAGAGGGGAGAAGTATTTATAAAACCATTAAAAAAGTCATTCTCTACCTTTTTTCAACCAGTCTGGGAGAAACACTGACCATTGTCGCTGCCCTTTTTCTGGGTTATCCCTTGCCGATTTTGCCTGGCCAGATTATCTGGCTTAATCTGGTAACCGACGGTTTTCTTGATGTGGCCTTGGCTATGGAACCAAAAGAAGAAGAACTGCTTAAAGGTAAATGGAAAAAATCAAGCAGATATTTAATTGATTCATTGATGGCGCAACGGATGTTTGTTATGGCTTTGCCAATGGCGATTGGCGGCCTTTTTCTTTTCAGAAATTATTTTAATACTGACATCATGAAGGCATGGACAATGGCACTCACCGTTTTAGCGGTCTTTCAGTGGTTTAATGCCTGGAACTGCCGTTCCGAAGAAAAATCAATTTTCCAGATGAATCCCTTTTCCAATAAATTTTTAATCGGCGCCACAATTATTATTATTTGCTTGCAAGTGGCCGCCCTTTACACGTCCTTTATGCAGAAAATTTTGCGCACCGTTCCCTTAAATTTTTCCGAATGGCTGGTTATCATTGCCATTGCTTTTTCTATTATCATTATTGAAGAGGCGCGGAAATTTATCTATCGCAAAATTAACCCCGTTAGAAGTCCGATTTGATTTTATCAAATCGGCAGACATTAAAGATGTCTTACTTCTAACGGGGTATGGTATAATATTAGAAATGAGCGATATTATCCTAGAGGTGAAAAATTTGAGTGTGAGGTTTGACGGCAACAAGGTCATTGACGACCTAAGTTTTGACTTAAGAGAAAAAGACAATCTTGTGATTCTCGGCCCGAATGGCGCCGGGAAAACAGTTCTTTTAAAAACTCTGCTCGGCATTTTTCCGTTTCAGGGCAATATAAGATGGAGAGAGAATATAAAAATTGGCTATGTGCCTCAAAAGTTTCTGGCGGATAAAAATATTCCCTTAAACATTGAGGAATTTTTTAAATTTAAAAAAATTAATTCGGAAGAAATTGCGGCTGTCTTGAAATCCGTAGGCATCAAGGATAAAACAATTTTTTCAAAAAGAATCGGAGCTCTGTCTTCCGGCCAGCTTCAGCGGATTTTGATTGCCTGGGCCTTGATTGACAATCCTGATATCCTTCTTTTTGACGAACCCACGGCTGGCATTGACATTGAGGGCGAGGAAACAATTTACAATCTTCTGAGCCAGATAGAAAAAGAACGCGACCTGACAATTATTCTTATCACTCATGATTTGAGCGTGGTTTACAAATTCGCCGATTCTGTCCTCTGTCTTAATAAAAAGGCCGTCTGCCAGGGCCCGCCCCAAGAGGTGCTCAAATTGGAAAATCTTAATCAGCTTTACGGCGGAGAAATAAAATTTTATCAACATGGACATTAATCTGTTTAATTTTATAACGGCGATTTTTGTTGGTGGCGCGGCCGGCTATCTCGGTTCCCTGATGATTACAAAAAGAATGGCCTTGGTCGGAGACGCCTTGGGGCATGTCGCCCTGCCGGGCATGGGACTAGCCCTTCTCTTGGGGTTTAATGTTTCCTTGGGCGCCTTTGTTTTTTTGTTGCTTGGCGTTTTTTCAGTCTGGTTTTTAGAGAGAAAATCCGATTTACCGACAGAAACTTTGGTGGGTGTTATTTTTGTCTTAAGCTTGGCCCTGGGTTTTTTAATCACTCCGGAGCCAGAACTTCTTCATGCCCTTGTGGGAGATATTTCCCGAGTCTCTCTTTTGGACGCCGTAGTTTCTGTAATTCTAAGCGTCTCGGTTTTGTTTGTTGTAAATAAAATTTATAAAAAAATTATTCTTGCCAGCCTTTCCGAGGATCTGGCCATTAGCAACAAGATAGACATTAAAAAAAACAATTTAATATATCTCCTTGTCATTGCCGTAATAGTGGCCCTAGGGGTAAAGGTGGTGGGGTCGCTTTTGATAGGGGCCTTGGTGATTGTGCCTGCCGCAGCCTCGCGAAACATCAGCCGGAATATGCGCCAGTATGTTTTAAGGGCGATCTTTTTGGGGAGCCTGAGCTGCGTTCTTGGCATCGGGCTTTTTATGATTACCGGCTTTCCGGTTGGCCCTCTCATCATCTTGACCAGCGTCTTCTTTTTTATAATCTCTTTGATTTTTAAGAAATAATCAGTATACTAAATGATTATGGAGAAAAACAACATTCCTCAGCACCTTGCCATTATTATGGATGGCAATCGGCGGTGGGCAAAAAAAAGAGGGCTTTCTTCTTTCAAGGGCCATCAGGAGGGGTATAAACAATTTAAAAAAATTGCCGAAAGATGCTATAAATTGGGCGTGAAAATTCTGACTGTCTACGCCTTTTCCACAGAGAACTGGAAACGGAGCAAGACAGAAATTTCTTATTTAATGAAACTGTTCGGAAATATTCTCAAAATGGAGAAAGATTTTTTTATAAAAAACGGCGTCAAATTGAATGTTATTGGTCAAATTGAAAGATTGCCAAAGAATCTTCAAAAGTTAATCCATAAAATAACAGAAAAGACAAAAAACAATAAAAATGGCATCTTGAATCTGGCTGTGAGTTATGGCGGCAGGGAGGAAATTATTGAGGCAGTTAGGCGGTTAGCAAAAGAAAAAATAAAACCCGAAGATATTGATGAAAAAAATTTCAGCCAATATCTTTATATAGCCGGCCAGCCTGACCCTGATTTACTTATCCGCACCGGCGGAGAACAGCGGCTTTCTGGATTTCTTCCATGGCAGACGATTTATACCGAATTATATTTTTCTCCAAAACTTTGGCCGGATTTTACAGAAAAGGATTTGGAAGAGGCGATAAAAGAGTATCAAAGCCGTCAAAGAAGATTCGGCCAATAATTCATGTTTTATATTTTTCTTTTCCTCGCGCTTTTGGGAACAGGAATAGGTTTGTTTCCCATTCCTGAAGATCTTATTATTTTGGGAGCAGGGGTCGGGTTGTTTGAGGGCGAGGGCGAGATTTTGCCGGTATTTTTAGTAGTCTTAATTGGCATTTTAATCAGCGATTCCATTATTTTTTATCTCGGCAGGAAATTAGGAGTGAGAATTTTTAACTTAAAATTTCTCTCTTTTATTTTTCCGCGGGAAAAAACAGAAAGGATTAAAAAATTATTTGATGACCATAATTGGAAAATAGTTTTTGCCGGCAGGTTTGCCGCCGGCTTCAGGCCTGTGGTTTTGTTCACCGCCGGCCTGTCTTTTAAAATTTCTTATTTCTTTTTTCTTTTTATTGATTTTTTGGCAAGTCTGGTTTATATTCCACTCCTTGTTTTTTTTGGGTATAGGTTTTCTTACAATATAGACAGATGGATTCACAACACTCCCAAAATTTATCATATCATTGAGATAGCCATTATTGCGGCCATTGTTGTCTGGTTTATATTTAGATTATCCAAGAAGATTTTTAACAACGGGGTTGTTGACAAAAATAACCTTTTAGAATAAACTAAAAATAGAAGCACAAAAAACTAAATTAAGGAGGTAGGAATGGATTTTAGAATTTTTAATAGCGATGAGGGCCAGAAAAAATTTGAAATTTATTCAGAAAAGGTGTATGTAAAGCCAAAAGGAGCGAACTGCATCCAAGTTTATGCAGGGAAATTATCTTTCGGGAAGACACGTTTTGAAGGAAAGGAATGGGAGTTAATTGATACAAATATTGGTGCCATCTTTAAAAGAGAAACCAAAAGAGGGAAGTTTTTTAAATTACCTCTTGGGTTCGCGGACGCAAAGATTGAAGTGAGGTTTCCTGAATATTATCGTAATGACCGCGGCCATCATTATGGTATTCCGAAATTACACAACGTGCCTCTTGTCAATTGTCCTTTGTTAAACTACTAGTATTAAAAGGGAAACGCGCTGCGTTTCCCTTTTTTATTTTTTTATTCTATGTATAATAAATTTAATGGCTATAAAGGTGGGAGTTTTAAGGGGCGGGCCGTCTAAGGAACATGAAATTTCGCTCAAAACCGGCGAGGCCGCGCTTTCCAATCTTGCCTGTCGGCAGACAGGTTTACCCCAAAAATACAAAGGCAAAGATATTTTGCTTGGCAGAGAAGGCGAATGGCGCCTCAATGGCAAACTTTCTTATCCGGAAAAGATTTTTCAGTCTGTTGATGTTGTTTTTAACGCCCTGCACGGCCGTTTTGGCGAAGATGGCAAGGTCCAGCAATTACTGGAAACATTCGGAATTCCTTATACTGGTTCCGGAGTGTTAGCCTCTTCTTTGGGAATGAACAAAATTTTGGCGCGGGAGGCTTTTACTGGCGCCGGGTTGAATGTTCCCCGGGCAATGGTTGTGGATAAAAAAGAAGACGCTGGGAGGGCAGCCCATCTGGTTTTTAGAAAAATCGGCCCCTCTTGGGTGGTCAAGCCGAATTCCTCAGGTTCTTCAATCGGAGTTTCTATCGTACATGCCTTTAATAATTTAATTGAAGCAATTGAGAAAGCGTTTACTTTTGATTCAAAAATTATCATTGAAGAATATATAAAAGGAACTGAGGCAACTTGCGGGGTGGTTGACAATTTCAGGAACCAGAAAATTTATTCCCTGCCGGTAATTGAAATAATTCCGCCTCCTGAACAAGAATTTTTCAATTACGACGCAAAGTACAGCGGAGAAACAAAAGAAATTTGTCCGGCGAATTTTGACAGCGAGATTAAAAATAAAATAGAGGAGGCGGCGAAAAAGGCGCATCAGGCTTTGGGATGCAGGCATTATTCCCGGGCCGACTTCAGGGTTTTACCAAATGGCAAGATTTATATTCTGGAAGTGAATACCCTGCCCGGATTGACCGCGGAGTCGCTTCTGCCAAAGGCGCTCAATGCCGTGGGCTCGTCTTATCCGGAATTTTTAGACCATTTAATCACCTTAGCTTTAAGCAAGTAAATTATGGAGGCAATTATAAAACTGGAGAATGTCAATTTTTATTATGACAAAGGCAAACCCACCGAGGTTCATGCCTTGAAAGACGTCAATCTGGAAATTAAGGCAGGCGAATACATCAGTTTTTTCGGTCCCTCTGGCTGCGGCAAATCCACTCTTCTTTATATCATTGCCGGCGTGGAAAGGCCGGACAGCGGCAAGGTCATCGTCAACGGCCAGGACCTGATGAAATTCTCTTCCAGAGAACTTGCCATCTACCGGCAGATCGGCATCGGCATCATCTTTCAGAATTTCAATCTCATTCCCTCCATTAAAAATTTTGATAATGTCACCCTGCCCATGGCCTTTTTAGGCATTTCTCCGAAAAAAAGGGAGCAGAGGGCCTCGGAGATCATGGCGCGTTTGGGTGTGGCGGAATTGATGGACCGCTATCCCTTTGAACTTTCCGGCGGGCAACAGCAAAGGGTGAGCATTGCTCGGTCTTTGGCGAATAATCCTCCTGTCATTCTGGCTGACGAGCCCATCGGCAATCTTGATTCTGTCAATGCCAACAATGTTTTGGATATCTTAAAGGAATTCAACCAACGGGACGGGAAAAGCATTATCATGGTTACCCATGAGGCCTGGAGCCTGAAGGATGTAAATAAGATTTTTTACATGCGGGACGGAGCCATCACCAAAATAGAGGAAAAAGGCGAAAAGATGGCTGTCAAAAAAGTGGGTGCTGGCTATTATCATAAAAATCTCTTTCCTGAACTGCCTGTTATTGAGGCGCGCGCCAAGGTCATGGCCTCTTTGATTCTCCGCGGCTATTCCCAAGAGGAGATTAAGCGGCTGGAATATTTTCTCAGCCATTACCTCAGAAATCAGATTGACAAAGAAACCTTCAGAATGGTTTTAGACAGGCCGTACAAAGAAGGCGGGGTCGGCCTCTGGAAACAGAGAGCTAAAAAAATAGCCGATTACATGGAGAATATAATTAAAGAAGAAAAGGAACTGGAAGTCCTTTATAAAAAACTGGAGCGGGATCCAGAGACGCCGCTTTACGAAGAGGTGGAAAAAATTCAAAGATGGCTGCTTGGTGATTTTACCATGAAGATAACGCCTCTTCAGGCAAGACGGCTTAACGAGATAGTGATGGAGAGAATCAGAAATATCATTCTCCCCGAGCATTTTCAAAAGATTCTCAATCTTCCAAAAGATGAGGGCGGGGTCGGATTAAAAATAAGGACCAGTCTTAAAATAACTGAGAAATTGGAAACCCTTCTGGGCCGGGAAGGGGGGATAGAAGCAATTACAAAAACTGCAAATGCCTGATCTAGAAAAATATCAGCAACCCCAATTCTTTGTTTCTGAAGAAAAGGGTCATAATCTGAGAATCGGCGACCTCTTCCGCCTTTCTCTAAGAGTTTTTAAGGTGCGTCCCATGAGGACTTTTTTGACGATTTTGGGAGTGTCTGTGGGCGTGGGCACCGTGCTTTTTTTGGTTTCCCTGGGCTACGGCCTGCAATATATTTTAATAGGGAAACTGGCGGCAACCGAGGATTCTCTCATCAGTCTGGAAACTTATTATCCCGCGGAAAGCGATTTAAATATCAGTTATCATGATATTGACAATATCATCGCCTTTCCTGAAACAGAGGAGGTCAGCCCGGTGGGAGAGTTTTCCGGCGAGGCAAAATCCGACAGTCTTTCCGGCTTTCTCCTGGTAAAAATCATCAAACCAAATTTTTTCCGGCTTTCCGGAATAAAACCAGACCTTGGTTCGACGTTCACGGAAAATGAAAAAGGAACGGTTATTTCCAATACAGCCTTGAGGCTGATGAATATAAAAGAGGATCAGACTTCTTTGGGTAAAGATGTTTCGGTTAAAATATTTTATCCAAACCAGGACGGCTTGGACACAAAAACTGTCAGTATTGAGTCTCGTTTGGTAATTAAGGGAATTGTGGCTGACGAATTCTCGCCTCCCTTTGTCTATATTCCCAGCGATGCTGTGGCGGAGAAGCCGCCCTTTTTCCAGCGGATTTTTGCCAAAGCGAAAGATATTAATACTGTGGAGCCCTTGAGGGACAAGTTGATTGAAAAGGGATTTTTGATTTCCGCCCGCATTGACTTGGTGAATCAGGCGAAAAAGATAATGGTGGTCATCACCACGGTCTTGGGGATTTTCGGCATCACCGCCCTTATTGTCTCTGCCATCGGAATGTTTAACACGATGATCATCGGCTTCTTGGAAAGAATTTTTGAAGTTGGTATAATGAAATCAATCGGCGCCACCAGCCGCGATATCCGCAATCTTTTTTTGATGGAGTCGCTGATTATGGGTCTGCTTGGCGGCATCGGCGGGATTTTGGTGGGTATTGCTTCTGGCGAGCTTTTTAATCTGGGCGTCAATTATCTGGCGGCTAATTTGGGAGGCAAGCCGGTCAATCTCTTTATCTATCCCATGAGATTTATTTTACTGATTATCACAATGTCCGGGGTGGTGGGGGTATTGTCCGGATTCTGGCCTGCCCGCCGCGCCGCCAAATTGTCCGCCAAACAAGCATTTACAAAATAAAAACATGAATGAGAAACCAATTAAAATTTTATCAATTGAGGACGATGAGTTTATGAGAATCTTTCTGAAAGATATTTTTTGGATTCACGGTTCCAAGGGTAATATTGAATTTACGAGTGTCAAAAATATAAAAGAGGCTGAAGAAACAATGAAGAATAAAAATTTTGCGCCGAATTTGATTTTTTTGGATCTGCTACTGCCTGGCGAGGAAAGCGGTAAAAATGATATGGCTGCAAGTTTCCAGTTTTTGGAAAAATTAAAGGCCGATCCCCAAACTCAAGACATAAAAGTGGTTGTTTTTTCCGGCTATTCAGATAGGGAAATTAAAAAAAGAGCGCTGAGTTTGGGTGCTGACAAGTTTTTATTAAAAGGCGAATATTTGCCGCACGAATTGATAAAAATCGTTCAAGAAATCAGTAATTAAAATAAAACTCATTTGAAAAGCGTAACGAAACAAAAAATACTTTTATTGCTGCTTTCAGGAATCGCCCTTGGTCTTTCCAGGTCGCCGAAAAATTATTTTAGAATTTTGGAAAGCGCTGCCAAGGAATGGAAGGAAATTGACCGGAAGAGATTGATTTATTTGGTGCGAGAATTTTACAACGAAAGACTTGTTGATTACAGAGAAAGCGAAGAGGGAATAGTTGATATTGTGTTAACAAAAGAAGGAAAAAAGAGGGCGTTAAAATATCAGATTGATGAAATAAAAATTAAGAAACCGGAAAAATGGGACGCCAAATGGCGGATGGTGATTTTTGATATTCCGGAAAAGAAAAAGAAAGCCCGAGAGGCGCTCCGTAAAAAAATAAAGGAACTCGGATTTAAAGAACTTCAAAAAAGCGTTTTTGTATTCCCTTTTGAATGCGAGGATGAAATTGATTTTATTGTTGAGGTGTTTGAGATAAGGAATTATGTCAGATTTTTAAAAGTGGAGTCATTTACAAACGAAGAACAATTCAAATTAAAATTTAATCTTATTTGAAGTAATAAATGAAGCATAAAAAATGGGGTATAAATGTTCTATGTTTAGTAATGTTTATATATCTTATCTAAAATTTTTAAAATTTTTAAAAAATGGTTTAAATGTTTAGCGATCGCAGAAATATGTGGTAGATTTTTGAAGATTTTTAATACCTAATACCTATTATATTATTATAATAATACTTAATACTTATCCACATTATATTTGCTTATTTTTTAAATAAAATTGTTGTATAATTTAAATTAATAATATGGCTGAAAAAATTACAATTGATTCTTTGGCAGTAATGGTCAAAAATGGGTTTGATGGAGTTGATAAGAGATTTGAACAGGTTGATAAGAGATTTGAACAAATTGACAGGCGTTTTGACGCGATAGAGACGCAAATCGGTGAAATAAAAAGCGAGATCTATCAGATGCGGATAGAGATAAAGCAAATCTGGAGCAAACTGGGAGAGATTGAGCAAAAATTGGAAAAAATTTCCCGGGCATCAAAAGAGGATATTGACGCGATGGCCGGCGACGTTCTCGGTTTGAAACAGAGAGTGGAATTTTTGGAAAATCAAATTAAAGGTTTGCAAAGAGCGTAAATTAAATGAGCCATGTTCGCCACCGAGTGGCGAACACTAAATATGATTAAAAAGAAAAAAGCTGTAAAAAAAAATTTAAACACTAATGAGCAGAATTATGTTGAAGTTTTACTGGAAGATATAAATTCAAAATTTGATTTTTTGGTGGACAGTCATCAGTTTTTAAATCAAAAAGTTGATACTCTGGATCAAAAAGTTGACGCTTTGGATTTCTCTTTAAATCAAAAAATTGACGTTATTGCCGAGGAGATCCATTTAATACGCAATGATTTAAAAGAGAAAATCAGTAGAGATGAATTTATTCTTTTGGAGAAAAGAGTTATTTTTTTGGAAAGGGCAAAAACAAAGGCATGAAAAAATATAAAAAAATTTTTTCAAAAGTTTTTGCGGGACTGACCATTTTTTGTTTGCTCTTGGCTGGCAATGCGGGAACGGCCGAGGCGGCGAGTTAAATTTATGAAACAAGATTTTCAGAAAAATATAAAATATTGGCTGGACGGCAGTAAAAGAGATTTACAAGTTGCTGAAAATCTTTTTAAATCAAAATATTATCCCCAATGCTTGTTTTTTTGCCACCTTAGTTTAGAAAAGTTTTTAAAAGCTCTTGTTATAAAAACAACAAAAGATTACCCGCCATTTATCCATGATTTGCGAAGATTGGCAGAAATTGCTAATATAAAATTAGATTCTAGGCAAAAACAAATTTTAGATAAAATTTCCACTTTCAATATTGCCGGACGCTATGCTGATGATAAGTTTGAATTTTACAAGAAATTCAATAAAAAAGAATATGCAGAAAAATATTTAAAATTAACAGAAGAAATGCATTTATGGTTAAAAAAATAATTCCTTCAAAAATAAATAAAATAGTCAAAGGATATACTCAAAGATTATCTGAAAAGGAAAATATTCCCATTAAAAAAGTGATTATTTTTGGTTCGCAAATAAAAGGAAAATCGCATCGCTGGAGCGATATTGATGTTTGCATTATTTCTCCAAGATTTAGCGCGCCTTTGGATGCCTTATATTTTTTATTTAAAAAAAGAAATCAGGAAGAGGTGATGGCCGGATTGGAGCCAATCGGGTTTTCTGAAAAAGATTTTAAAAGTGGCGGCAGTTTAATTAGAGAAATTCAAAAAACAGGAATTGAATTAAAGGTTTAATTTAAAAAATTATGAAGAAATATAAAAAATTTTTTTCAAAAGTTTTTGCGGGGGTGACGATTGTTTGTTTGCTCTTGGGAGGGAACGTGGGCGTGGCTGAGGCGGCCACTTTTACTTTTAATCAGACCGATTGGTCCGGCGGGGCGAGCGTTAATACAGCGATTCACCCGACTAACCAGACAGGTTGGAATAAATTTTCTTCAGCCTCTTCAACTGTTAAAACCTCAACTGCCGGAGAAATTTCCTTAAATTCAACAACAGCTTCCATCACCAAAACAACCGACACCGACTTTTCCGGCGGGACTTTTGCCAACACCACGGTTTCCGGAACTGGCACCGCGGCAAAGATAAGATTAGCTCATTCAGAATTAGCTGCTAATGCCACGAGTTTAGTCGGCTTGTGGCGGATGAACGGCACTGTGGGCACTTCGCCGACAACAAGCGGTTCTGTGACCGACAGTCAAACTAACGTCGCAGCCAATCACGGCACCGGCTATAACAGCGGCTCAGGCCTGGCATATCAGCCCGGCGAATTGAATCAGGCATTACAGTTTGACGGGACAAATGATTATGTATATATGTCTTCTTATACGGCGCTCGCTTATCCTAAAACCTTTGAATTTTGGGCAATGACTGACAGTGTTTCTCAGGGCGGGGGCGCTAGAGTGATTTTAGAAAAAGGCAGTGGTACGGCAGTAGCGGTCACTATATTAAATAGAGTTATTTACGTAGATACAGATGACGCGACATCTGGTACTCAATATAATACTAGTAATGTCGGCGCTGTTTTTGATAATGGCACTTATACTTCGGCAACAATTGATTTAGGCCAAAAAATAAATTTTTCCACTCTTGGTTTTACAAAAACAACCAATGCTTCCACCACTCTTACTGTTGACATCCGCGCCGGTAATACAGCTAGCCCGGATGGCACATGGACAGCTTGGCAAACCAATGTTTCCAGCGGCGGCAGTATCTCGGGCTTAAACGGCAATCAATATGTCCAATATCGGGCAAATCTTTCAACAACAGACACTATTTACACTCCTTCTTTGGACGACATCACAATAAATTATTCTTATTATTATTCTTCCGGCAGTTTAATTTCTTCTGCTTATGACACCACTGACAGCGCAAATCTTATCGGTAAAATCCAGTGGACTGAAAGTTTACCAAGCGGCACTGACATTAAATTTCAACTCAGAACTTCTCCTGACAATTCAACCTGGACCAACTGGCTGGGGCCCATAGGAACAAGTGATTATTACACAGACCCTGCAGGCGGAGAAACAATTAATTCAACTCATCGCGACGGTATAAATGATAGATGGGTTCAGTATAAAGTTTTTACGGAATCAGACGGCGCCTACACCCCGACTCTTTCTGATGTCACCTTAACTTATGTGGTGAATGCGCCGCCGCAGTTTGAATCCGCGCCTGTTGTTTTACAAATCGCAAATAGCGCTGACCCGAACTGGGGCAAAGTCCAAATTCAATACAGCGTCCGCGACCCAGACACTACAAGCGGCACAAACAGGCCAGGCAATGATGTCATTCCCTCTTTTGAATATAATATCGGTTCAGGCTGGCAGGCCATTACCGCCGGCTATCTAAACAGCGGCGCCTTGGACGCCAAAATTGTTGAGGAAAGCAATTACACCACCTATACCGCCTATTGGGACGCCAAAGCCCAGATTCCGGAAAGTTATATTGCCTCAGCCCAAATAAGGGTGACTATTGACGACGGCGAAGCGGCCAATAACACCGCGCAAGCCGCGGGCAACACCTTTGTTTTAGACACTAAAAATCCGGTTGTTTCAGTTTCCAGTTTTACCATTGATTCCAGCGCTGACACTGTTTCCTATAATTTTTCAGTCACCGACGACAGCAATATTACCAGAGAATACAGGATTTCCAATAACAGCGATTTGAGCAATGACACTCTCAACGCCTCATCCACCCAATGGAACGCCATGCCCAGCTCATCTGTGACAGCCACCAGCGCATGGAATTTTACAGGCAGTCCTTCTTTTGAAACTGTTTATCTCGGCGCGCGCGGCACTGATATCTACGGCAATGCAGCCACTTCAACCACTGCCTCGTCCACCGCGCCTTCCCAGCCCCAGAACTTTATGATTTACGACATCAGCAATCCCAATAACAATGATTTTAAAGAATTTATGAGTTGGCAGATTTACACCAGCACCACCACGGCGCAATTCAGCAATTACAAATTGTACCGCTCT
>JACQXW010000023.1 GCA_016208535.1 Candidatus Terryibacteriota bacterium | reverse complement strand
GTTTATTTAATAAAAAATAATAAAGACAGAGAAACATACATAGGTTATACCAACGATTTAAAAAGAAGAATAAAAGAACATAAAGATAAAAAACCTGAACTGGTATATTATGAAGCATATAAATCAGAAAAAGATGCCAGATTAAGAGAAATGAAATTAAAACAAAGAGGTCAAACAGTACGTCGATTAAAAGAAAAATTAAAAAATAGTTTAGAATAAATTATGTGCTCGGTGCTCAATTTTATGATTGCTCGCCGGGCTCGCAAATAAAATTGGCATATGGCAAAAAAAATTAAGACAATTATAAAATTACAGATTCCGGCGGGCAAGGCAAACCCCGCGCCGCCGGTTGGCCCGGCCCTGGGCCAACACGGGTTGAATATCGGAGATTTTGTTGGTAAGTTCAACGAGGCCACAAAAGACAAAGGCGATGACATTATTCCGGTTGAGATATTTGTTTTTGAAGACAGAACTTTTGATTTTAAATTAAAGACCCCGCCTGCCTCTGATTTGCTCCGCAAGGCAGCTGGGGTGGAAAAAGGCTCTGGTAAAAATCTGGTAAGCAAGGCGGGAAAGATTACAAAGGCGCAACTGCGCCAGATTGCTGAGCGCAAGATGGAGGATTTGAACGCAAATGACATCGAGGCCGCGGAAAAAATAATCGCCGGCACTGCCCGAAGCATGGGGATAAATATAGAATAATGGCATTTAAGCCGAGTTGCTTTTTAATCCTCTGTATGCTACGAATAGCCACAGAGGGTTTTAGTTTTTTGATAATAAAATAAACAAAAAAAATAAAGGAGGGTAAGTTATGCCAGAAATTTGGAAGTCTAATTTACTTTGGCCGATAGTCGGCCATATTTTGACAACAAGTATTGAAGACGCTTGGTATCAGGCATTGGATATAGTAATGACTCACGGCAGAAAATATCTTATTGAAGCCGGCAGTTATGAGGGTCAGCATCGTCGGACGATGCCGTTAGTGGTTGAGATGCATAATCCAAACGTAAGACCATTAGCTCCGCTTATGCCCGAAGGGTCAAATATTCCACCGCCTACCACAGATGAAAAAATTCACGCCTATATGGAATATCTAATTTCCGGAGAAAAAAAACCGGAAGAGCATTACACTTATGGCGAGGATTTGAGCTGGCAGATCGAAGAAGTGATTTCTTACTACAAGAAACACGGATTTGGTTCTGCATGCTGCCATATGATCGTCGGAAGGCCGGAGGTGATTTTCTTCTACAATCGCGAAGTTGATTATGAAGAAAATATTTTGGTAAAAGACAGAGAAACTGGGGAGGTTTTAGTAAATAGGCACATTACCAATAGATGGAACTGCGACCCATTAGTTGAGGTGAGTTCTCAATGTCTGCGCGGAGTTGACGTTTGGGTGGAAGACAACTCTATTCACTTCTGGTGCTATTTCCGTTCCCAGGACTTATGGGGTGGTTTTCCGGAAAACTATGGAGGACTCCAGCTGGTTAAAGAATATATGGCGAGCGTGCTTGGAATAGAAGATGGCGCCATGATCGCTTCTTCCAAAGATCTGCATGTATATGAACACGGTTGGCCGGTCGCTCTGATGAGGATCAAAAAATCAGAGGGAATACTTTCAGAAAAATAAAAATCCATCAAGGGAGGCAATTGCCTCCCTTTTTTGTTATAATTTTTAATATGAAAAAAAAGAAAGTAGTAGATATTAGATTTGCCATAAAAAGAGATGGCTACCGCGAGGTTATCGCGGAAATAGAGAAAAAAGGGAAGTGTCCGTTTTGCCCTGATAACTTTAAATATCACAAGCACCCGGTTTTAAAAAAACAGGGCGATTGGTTTATAACCCAAATTAGTTGGCCATATAAAAATAATAATTTTCACTTTATTATTATTAGCAAGCGGCACAAAGAAAAAATATCAGAACTATTAAGTAATGACATGAAAAATATTTTATCTTTAGCGCAATGGGTTGCAAAAAAATATAAAATAAAAGGTGGGGCAATTGCCATGCGGTTTGGCAAGACAGATTATACTGGCGCGACTGTCTGCCATTTGCACGCGCATCTTATTGCGCCAAAATTGGGAAAGACAGTAAACTTTCCGATTGGATAAAAAAATTCCCCGTTGCTTTTAACGCAACGGGGGTTTCTTATTTTACTAAAATCAATTCCACACCTTTTGCCTTGAGGATACTTTCTCCATCAAGAGAGGCGTGGCCGGAGGAAAAGAAAACCCTCTTTATGCCGGAATAGGCGATCATTTTAGCACATACTGGGCAAGGAAATACCGTTACGTAAATATCGGTACCTTCGAGTGCAATCCCTCTGCGTGCCGCTTCAGCGATAAGCGATTGTTCAGCGTGAAGTGCGCTTGTCAGATGGCTATCTTTTCCGGCTTCTACAAAGTCGCGTGGGTCACCAAAGGCGTAGGGTGTAAACTCTGATGGAACATGGACATTGCATCCTTTCAAAATTATTTTTCCGTCTTTTATTACCGCTGCGCCAACTTGCCGCCACCAATCGGAACTTTTCAGGCATTCTTCATTGAGTAGTTTTATTATTGAACAGTCAAAAGCATTGCCTGATTTTCTTGTGGGAGAAACCGGTTTTTTTGAATAAACACTTTTTTCGTCCCAACGAAGAAATACAGAGTCAACTCTAATTACTGAACTTGGAAAATATTTGTTGACCACTTGAGATGAGACATCATCGTTTGCCGTCACAATAAGAAGGGTATCTTTTTTGATGTTTTTGATAAGTCTGCGGTTCAAAACATCAATACTAATTTTTTGGGGCAATACTCTTTCAATCATATTTTTTATGATTTTCGGGTCAATTTGCCTGATCTCCTTATTAAACCGGCTGAATTCGTTGGCGAGTTTTTCCCCCACAAGATAGAGCGTGTCTGCATCTTTGTGCTTTTTAAAAAAACGCAGATAACCGTTGTGCAATACGGGCATATAGAGAATAATTATTTTTTTCATCTCTACACCCTTACCTTTCCGCTTTCAATAACCTTTAGAATCTCTGCAAGATGGCCCTTGATGGCCGTCTGGATGAAATTGGAAGTAGAAGTGTTTTCTGCTTGTCGTGGCAGTACTACTAGTTCCCTGCAGTATTTCTTTATTTCGGTTTTCTGGCTTTCCGGATAGCTGTCTTCCACGGCAATAAATACATCCGGCCCTATTGCCTTAATAACGCTGTATTGCCATCCAGTTTCTTTGTCTACGTCATCCACTAGCGTTATAAAATCAATGCAGGTTTGATAGACAAGCATTTCCATTCTTTCTTCTTCGGGGACGATCGGCCGGTAGATACCCTTATAGAGTTTTACCGCTCTGTCGCTATCCACACCCACGACCAAAATATCGCCATAGCTTTTGGCTTTTAGGAGATAGCGAAGATGCCCGATATGAAGCATGTCCCATGTGCCTATGGTTACCACTATCTTGAGGCCGGCGGATTCCCGCAAAGCGTCGGTGATTCTTGTTAGTTTTTCCAGATCAATAATAATTTTTTTGCTTCCGTTTTTGTTTTCAAAAATATCCATTGATTCCCTCCTTTTTGTTAAAGTTTTCTGTAATTAGACTAGCATTTTAAGATTTATTTAGTCAAGCTTGCAATCTTTGTGGTTTTGAGGTAGGAATAGGGATAGAAATCTTTAAAAATTTAAGATAAAAAAGGAGAGTTTATGAAAGACCAGGAATGTAAATGGTTTGAATTGTGTGTTTTGAAAAATTATAAAAGTGGATGCGATGGCGAGGATAAAGAAAGTTGCGATATGTTTAAATATATCGCCCAAGAAATTACCAAATTCTGCGCCGAGATTAAAAAAACCCTAAAAGAACGCAGCTCATTTTCTTATAATGAAAGGTGGTATAAAACAGCAAAAGGTAATTTGTTGGGAGGAGGATTGATAATAAGTAAAAAAGGATTTACTAAAATTGAAGATCAGATAATAGAAGAAATTTTAAAAAGCAGGGCTCAGAAATGAGCCCTTTTTTGTTTAGTTTTTTAGTGCTAAAATTAAAATTATGATACGGAATTTGATAAAAAAGGAAATTGAAAAGGCGGTAAAAAAGCTTTTTAGAGAGAAGGTTGATTTTGTTGTTTCTATTGATGGCCGATTTGGAGATTATTCTTCTAATGTTGCAATAATATTAAAGGGCGATCCAAAAGAGAACGCAGAAAAAATAAAATCTGAATTAAACAAATCTAAATTTTTTTCAACAAGCATTGCCGGTCCGGGATTTTTAAATTTCACGCTTTCGGAAAAGGGATTAGTGGCAGGGTTGACCTATATTTGCGATAGCAAGTATAAGTTAATTTTAGGAAAGGGTAGAAAAGTGCAGGTGGAATTTATTTCCGCCAATCCGACTGGCGAACTGCACATCGGCCACGGCCGGAGCGCTTTTTACGGCGACGCCTTGGCGAATGTTTTAACGGCGGTTGGCTATAAAGTTGAGCGCGAATATTTTGTAAATGATTCAAGAGAAAGCACGCAGATAAAAGAACTAGGAAAGACGGCACTAGGGAAAGGAATAAGTTATTTGACGGAAAATCTCAAAAAAAAGATTCAAGAATTAAGAATTAAGAATCAAGACGAAAGTGAGGTCGGTTATTTAGTGGCGAAAAAAATCCAGAAAGACAATGAAAAATTTATCAAAAAAATCGGCATTAAGTTTGACAAGTGGTTTTCAGAAGAAAAAGAATTGCATGCTAAAAAAGTTTTTGAAAAAGTATTGGAAATGCTAAAAAAGAAAAAATTGGCTTATGAAAAAGATAGGGCAATATGGCTTAAAACTTCGCAATTTGGAGATGAAGAGGATAGGGTGATTGTGCGTTCAGATGGAGCAGTGAGTTATTTTTTATCCGACATCGCTTATCACATAAATAAGTTTGGCAGAAAATACGACAAAGTAATTGATATCTGGGGCGCGGACCATCATGGCCACGTGAAAAGAATGATGATTGCGAAAGAAATGCTCAAATTGAAGGGCGACTTGGAAATTTTAATAAGCCAGCTGGTAACATTAAAAAAAGGAGAAGAATTGCAAAAGCTATCAAAAAGAAAGGGTAATGTGATTTTACTGAAAGATTTAGTGGAGGATTTAGGGCTTGATGCTGTTCGTTGGTTTTATCTACAAAAAACTCTTTCCACGCACATGGAGTTTGATTTGGATTTGGCGAAAGAGCAGTCAGCGAAAAATCCGGTGTATTATGTGCAATACGCAGGGGCAAGAATGAGCAGTATTCTTGCGAAATCCGAAATCCGAAGCACGAAATTCGAAACAATATCAAAATCAGAAATCCTAAAAATTAAACTCGTTAGAAATTTAGTGCTTAAATTAATTCAATTTTCGGAAGTTGTTGAAGATACGGCGAAAGATTATCAGGTTCATCGGCTCACGACCTACGCCTACGAACTGGCAAGCGAGTTTTCCCAATTCTACCGCGACGTAAAAGTTATCGGCTCGGAAAATGAAAAAGAATTGATCGCGCTTGTGGCGCTCACGCGAAACATTTTAGCAAAAACATTAAAACTATTAGGCATCTCCGCGCCGGAGAAAATGTGATAATATCAAATTATGATTATTAAGGAAAAAATTTCACCCGAAGAATTAGAAAGAATTTTTACAAATTCGTCATACGATAAAGTGGTTAAATTTGTGGCTGATATTGAGAAAGAAATTTTATCTATTGGGTGCGATTTTCATATGGAATGTGCGGAAGAGTTGACGGAAAAAGAGGAATCGCGCCAAAAAAATTTATGGGGCGCCAATCTTTATAAAGACGGCCGCATTGATTTTGTGTCTTTGATAAATATCAAACCGTTGGAAAATAACAGGTCAATGGAAATTCAGGATATCGGCATTAAGAAAAAAGTAGAGGAGATAACTAAAAAATTATTATGCAAATAGAAAAATGGAAAAAATTCACAAAAAGCCAGCAACTTGGCGCCATTGCCGCGGAAATTATGCGCGCCAGCGTGTGGCAGGATAAAGACAGGGAAAATTTTTTATCTGCCTTAGAGCGGGCAATGGGTCTCATTGACGTCAGTTTAGAAGATAGGCGTTGGAAAAACTATCTGCCAATGTTATTTTGGCTGCGCAATAAGATGGCGGAATTTTACGTTGGCATTACCAAAGAAAAGATTGAGATTTTGTATAACGCGTTGTAATTTTTATGACAGAGCAGGAAATTCTAAAATTTTGGCAAGAGAATAAAATTTTTGAGAAGTCGGTTAAAAATCCGCCAGCTGGCGGAGCGCCGAACGGCGACTTTGTTTTCTATGACGGCCCGCCGTTTGCCACTGGCACGCCTCACTATGGTCATATTGTCGCCAGCACCATTAAAGACGCTGTGCCGCGCTACTGGACAATGCGCGGATATCGCGTGGGGCGCAAATGGGGCTGGGATTGCCACGGCCTGCCCATTGAAAACATTGCGGAAAAAGAACTCGGCATCAAGCGCAAGAAAGAAATAGAGGAAATGGGAATCGCCAAGTTCAACGAATTCTGCCGTTCCAAAGTTTTGGAATACGTGGAGGAATGGAAGAAGGTGATTGCGCGCCTTGGCCGCTGGGCCGATATGGAAGACAGCTACAAAACTATGGACCTTTCTTTTATGGAATCGGTGTGGTGGGTGTTCAAGCAGTTGTGGGAGAAAGGGCTGATTTACGAAGGTTATCGTTCCATGCACATTTGCACGCGGTGCGAGACGACTCTTTCCCAGCAAGAGGTGGCAGAGGGATATAAAGACATAAAAGATATTTCTGCAACGGTGAAGTTCGAGCTGGCAGATGACCCCTCGACAAGCTCGGGGCAAGCCCGGACTTTTATTCTCGCGTGGACGACGACGCCGTGGACACTGATTGGCAATGTGGCGCTCGCAATAAATCCCGAAGTGATTTATTGCAAAATCAAATCTCAAACCTCAAATCTCAAATCTACGGAGTTTTTTATCTTGGCAAAAGAGAGATTGGAAATTATTAAAGATGATTATGAAATTATAGAAGAATTTAAGGGCAAGAATTTAGTGGATAAAAAATATAAGCCGTTATTCGATTATTACAAAGGCGATTATAAAATTTATCCTGCGGATTTTGTGACAACTGATGAGGGCACGG
This sequence comes from Candidatus Terryibacteriota bacterium, assembly GCA_016208535.1. Taxonomy (GTDB): domain Bacteria; phylum Patescibacteriota; class Minisyncoccia; order UBA9983; family UBA9983; genus JACQXW01. Next base: position 16,475 of record JACQXW010000023.1, on the reverse strand, counting down.
GGGTAGTGCATATCGCGCCGGCATTCGGCGAAGATGATTTTAAATTAATGGAAAAATACAAACTGCCGTTTATCCAACATGTGGGCATGGACGGAATCATCAAGCCGGAGGCAAAAGACTTTGCCGGCCTGAGCGTAAAGCCAAAAGGTAACCCAAGGGAAACTGACGAGAAAATTGTTGACTGGCTTAAAGAAAATAATAAACTTTTTGATTCAAAATTATACGAGCATAGCTATCCACACTGCTGGCGGTGCGAGACTCCGCTCATTAATTACGCCACTTCCTCGTGGTTTGTGAATATCATAAAAATAAAAGAGCGCGCTATTGAGCTGGCAAAAGATATCAATTGGTCGCCAGGGCACATCAAAGAGGGCAGATTTGGCAAGTGGTTGGAAGGGGCGCGGGATTGGTCAATTTCAAGGCAAAGATACTGGGCGTCGGTCATTCCGGTTTGGAAATGCGAAAAATGCAAGGAGATAAAAGTTGTCGGCTCTGTTGATGAGATAAGAAACGAATTGGACGGGGTGAATAAAATTTTTCTCGTGCGTCACGGCGAGGCGGAGAATAATGTGAAAAATATTTTAAATTCGGACCTAAACCAAAACCACTACGCCTTAACGAAAAACGGCAGAGAAAAAATGGAAAAGATGGCCAAGGAATTAAAGAGTGAAAAAATTGATTTGCTTTTCAGCTCGCCTTTTTTGCGGACAAAAGAAACTGCGGAAATAATCGCGAAAAAAACTGGCGTGGAAATTATTATTGACGAAAGGTTGCGCGAAATAAGACTTGGAGAATTTGAAGGGAAAAAAGAGGAAGATATATGGCGGCAATTTCCAACAAGAGAATCAAGGGCGGAAAAAGCTGATTTTGGCGTGGAAACGGGAGAGGAAATAAGAAAACGCCTTAAAAATTTTCTAGAAGAGATAAATGAAAAATATAAAAGTAAAAATATCGTAATCGTTTCACATGGCGACCCCATCCAGATTTTTTACGGCCTTAGTCAAGGCATGAGTCTGCTTGAATCTTTGAACAGTTGGTATCCGGAAAAGGGTTCTGTAAAAATCGTTTATTCAAAATCGGTTGATCTGCATAAGCATGTTGTTGATGAAGTTGAGTTTGATTGCAAGTGCGGCGGCAGGATGAAGCGTGTGCCTGATGTTTTGGACACCTGGTTTGATTCCGGCTCCATGCCGTACGCGCAGGCGCATTATCCGTTTGAGAATAAAGAAAAATTTGAGGCGAATTTTCCGGCGCAATTTATCGGTGAAGGCGAAGACCAGACGCGCGCGTGGTTTTATTATCTCCATGCCATTGCCACAGCTATTAAAGACTCGCGGGCGTTCAATAATGTGATTGTCAACGGCACGGTTTTGGCGGAGGATGGCAAGAAAATGGCCAAGCGCCTGCAAAATTATCCCGATCCGATGGAGGTGATAAACAAATATGGCGCCGATGCTTTGCGTTTTTATCTTTTATCCTCGCCAGTGGTCAAGGCGGAAAATCTTAATTTTTCGGAAAAGGGCGTGGACGAGGCGCATAAAAAGGTGATCATGCGACTGAAGAATGTTTTGAATTTTTACAAAATGTACTCCGATAAATTACCTGTTACGCATTACCCATTACGCGTTACTAATATCCTTGATAAATGGATTTTGGTGAGATTAAATGCTTTGACTGGCGATATCACAAAGGCGATGGATAAATACGAGTTGAATGAGGCAGTTCGGCCGATTGGCGATTTCGTGGAGGATTTATCCAATTGGTATGTGAGGCGGTCAAGAGAAAGATTCAAAGAAGAGGGGCAAGATAAAAACGATGCGATTACCACACTACGCCATACCTTGATTGAGTTTTCAAAAATAATCGCGCCATTCATGCCGTTCGTGGCGGAAGAAATTTATCAAGAAGTATTCAGTAGTCAGTCGTCAGCTATCAGAAAAGAATCGGTTCATTTGGAAAGTTGGCCAATTGTAGGCAAAATAACAAGTGAAGACGAGCAAATTTTAGAAACTATGATTAAAGCTAGAGAAATTACTTCTACTGCTTTAGAAATAAGGCAGAAAGAGGGAATTTCCATTCGCCAAGTGTCAGGGTCTTTTAGTACTACTGTGTCATCGTTGCCAGAGGAATACATTAACATAGTTGCAAAAGAAATTAATGTAAAGGAAATAAAAACTGGCGCACCTGAAAATAAATTAGATACAAAAATAACTCCGGCATTAAAAAATGAGGGCATGATGCGCGAGTTGGTACGCAATATCCAAGATTTGCGCAAAAAAGCCGGTTTAGTGCCGCAGGATAAGGTGGAATTGATTGTGAAAACAGATGCCGTGGGCGAAAAACTAATAAAAGAATTTGAAAACGAAATCAAAAAAGGTACAAATGCGAAGATGATAGAATGTTCAAAAAACGACGGAAAGGAGATTAAAATAGACGAATTAATATTTAGAATTAAAATTTAGAATTAAACCTAAATTTTAAACTTGGACAAAATTCTGCGATAGCAGAAATTTGTCCAAGTTTGATTTTAAGGCTGTTTATTAGTAGTATTTTATTTATGACGATAAGACCAAAATGCGATTTTTGCAAAAAGGAATTGAATAAATTCGGCGCTATTTTACTTAGCCCACCCAATAAAAACAAAGTCAAAAAATTTCACATCTGCGGAAAATGTTATAAGAAGACAATTAAATTTTTAGGAATAAAAAAATAACATGAAAATTTGAAAAATAATTATGCCTCACATTATTTACCAGACCAAAGGGATTGTGCTTTCTAAAAAAGATTTTGGGGAGGCGGAGCGGATGTACAGCATCTATACGGAAAAATTTGGAATGATAAGCGCAATGGCGCAGGGCGTGCGGCTGTTGAAATCAAAACTCCGCTACAATCTTGATTTATTCACTTATGGTAATTTCGCTGTAGTAAGAGGAAAAGACATTTGGCGGATTACAGATACTGAAGGTATTAAAAAAATTAACAATAACCATAACTATGACAATCTTTTTGTTTTTGCCAGAATTGCTGGCTTTCTTTTGCGCATGATAAAAGGCGAAGAGAGAAATAATTTTATCTGGAGCGAAATTAAAAATTTGTATTTTAATTTGAATAGTGAATCAGAAATTTTAACTATAGCAAGAATACTTCATAATCTCGGCTATATGGCAGAAATTCCGAAGTCAAAAAAAGAGATGATTACGGCCATCAATAAGGCAATTAAAGAAAGTATGTTATAGTATTAGGTATGGATAGTAACGATCTGGAAAAACTTAAGGAGCGGCTCTATAAAAAAGAGGAAACTTTTCAGGAAAGGCAAAAGAGGACGAAAATTCGGCAGGAGATACCTGAAGAATTGCCTTCTTCTTGGCTACCAGAGGAAGAAAAAGAAAAAAAATTGCCAAAATCAATGAAGAATATTTTAATAGCGTCAGTTATTATTCTCTCCTTAGTTCTTTTGGGTGGAATTTTATATTTCGCTCTTTCAGGAACCAACATCATTTCCTCAAGAAATATTGATATTGAAATAAAAGGGCCAAGTTCCATCGAGGCTGGAAAATTGGCAAGCTTCAGTGTTTTTATAGAGAACAAAAACAAGACTGCCATTGAAATGGCTGACCTTATTTTTGAATTTCCTGAAAATACTTTTTCTCGCAATGGCGATTCCTTGTTCCGTCAGCGCATCTCTGTGGGTAAGATAAACCCCGGTGAGAATATTAAGAAGATAACAGAGGCTGTGTTTTTTGGCTTGGGAGAGGAAGAAAAAACGATCAATATCACCCTTGAATATCGCCTTACTGACTCCAACGCCATCTTTGCAAAAGAAGAGGATTATACATTAAAATTATCCGCCCCCTCGTTTGGTTTATCTTTTTCCCTTCCCAAGGAAATAAATTCAAAACAGGAATTTATCTTAAAAATAGAGGCAGTTTCCAATTCTGAAACAATTGCAAAAAATCTTTCCCTGCAGGTAAATTACCCGGCTGGCTTTCAGTTTATTGACGCTGACCCCAAGCCAGCCAGCGGCAATAATATCTGGTTTGCGGGTGACATCGCTCCCTTGCAGAAAAAAGAAATATCCATAAAAGGTTTTGTGGAAGGTCAGGATTTAGAAGAAAAGGCGTTTGGCGCCTCAGTGGGGGTTTTGGATGATAATGGAGTTTTAAGGCCCTTCGGCACAGTCAGTGAAATTGCAGTCCTTAAAAAAGTGCCGCTCAATCTTTCCATTTTTATCAATGGTCAGGATTTTAAAAAAAATGTCGCCCAGTCGGGAGAGCAATTGAGGATTGATTTGCAATGGCTGAATAATCTGACAACACATCTTCGCGACGCCAAAATAGAATTAGAGATTAAGGGACGGGCCCAAAATGAGCAATCTATTTCAGTGAGTCAGGGATTTTACCGAACGCTTGATAAAAAAATCATTTGGAATACCTCGAGTATGCCTGACCTCGCCTCAATTGATATTGGAGAAACAGGCAGGGCTCAGATTAGTTTTTCAATAAACGATTCGCAGTCGCTTGCCAATCTTAATGATAAAAATCTTTCCATAATTTTAGACGCCAGGATTTCTGGTATAGGAACCTCGGAGCAGTTTGAGAACCAAGAAATTTTAACTGCTGTCAGTAAGGAAATTAAAATAGCCTCCAATTTGCAGTTGACAGCCATTGCCCTTTATTACACAGGGCCTTTTAAAAATTCCGGCCCGTTGCCTCCAAAAGTTGATAAAGAGACTACATATACAATGCTTTGGTCGCTTGGCGGAAATACAAATGATTTTTCTGATGCAAGAATAAGCGCATTTTTGCCGTCTTACGTCCGCTGGTTGAATGTTGTTTCTCCTTCAGAAACTGATATTAAATTTAATGAGAGAGACGGCGCCATTGTTTGGAATATTGGGAATATCCCTGCCGGCACAGGCACTGTTTTGCCGTCTAAAGAAATTGCCTTTCAGGTTGGTTTTATTCCCAGTTTAAGTCAGGCAGGTTCTTCGCCGATTTTAGTTGATAAACTTGAGGCAGAGGCTGATGATGATTTTACTGAGCAATCTTTTACTGCCAAGATTTCTTCTTTGGATACGATGTTAAATTATGACGAGCGGTTTAAATATGATGAAGGAAAGGTGATTAAGTAGTATGGAAAATAAATTGGAAAAAATAATATCGTTGGCAAAGAGAAGGGGATTTGTTTATCCCGGCTCGGAAATTTACGGCGGCTTGGCCGGCACCTGGGATTACGGCCCGCTGGGAGCGGAAATGATGCATAACATTAAAGAGGCGTGGTGGAAAAAATTTGTCAGCAGCCGTGATGATATGTATGGAATCGCCTCAAGTATTATAGGGCCGGAGCAGGTTTGGGCTGCGTCCGGGCATCTTGAGCATTTTACTGATTCATTAAAAAAGGGAAAGTTTAATATAATGTTTAAGTCAAAAATTGGGGCATTGAAAGAAGAAACATCTAATGTTTATCTGCGGCCGGAACTTGCTCAAGGAATGTTTGTTAATTTCAAAAATATTATTGATTCTTTTCATCCAAAACTGCCATTCGGTATCGCCCAAATCGGAAGATGTTTTAGGAACGAAATTTCTCCACGCGATTTTCTTTTTCGAGTGAGGGAGTTTGATTTGATGGAATTTGAATATTTTGTTCGTGAGAAAGATTGGGAAAAATATTTTGAATATTGGAGAAAAGAAATGTGGAATTGGATTGAAGATGTTGGCATTGATAAAAATAAGGCCAGTGAATTAGAGGTTGCTCCTGAGAACAGAGCACATTATTCAAAAAGAACAATTGATTTTGAATACGATTTTCCTTTCGGCAAGAAAGAACTTTATGGCTTGGCTTATCGGACTGACCATGATTTAAAAAATCATAAATTGGATTATTATGACGAGGACACAAAAGAAAGATTTGTGCCTCATGTGATAGAGCCGACTTTTGGAGTTGGTAGAACAATATTAACCATTTTGGACAGTGCTTATACTGAAGATGAATTAGGAGGAGAGAAACGCGTTTTTTTAAAATTTAAGCCGTCTGTTGCGCCAGTTAAAGTTGCAGTTTTTCCATTACTTAAAAATAAGCCGGAATTAGTAAATAAAGCAAAGGAAGTTTACGAAATGGTCAAAAAAGAAGTTCAGCCGGTTGTTTTTGACGATAATGGTAACATCGGCAAGCGCTATCGCCGGCAGGATGAAATCGGCACGCCGTTTTGCGTCACCATAGATTTCCAAACTCTGGATGATAACACTATCACCGTCCGCGACCGCGACACTGGCAAGCAGGAGAGGGTAAAAATTGAAGAATTATGTTTCATTTTGAGAGAAAAATTTTAGATAATGGCTTAAAGGTGATTTTGGCGCCCATGGAAAATTCCGAGGCGGCCACCATTCAGGTTCTTGTCGGAGTGGGTTCAAATAATGAGGCAAAAGAAATTAATGGCATTTCCCATTTTTTAGAGCATCTCTTTTTAAAGGGCACAAAAAATAGGCCTCGTCCGGGAGATATTCATAAGGAGTTAGATAGAATAGGCGCGAGCTATAACGCCTCTACCTCAAAAGAATCAACTTGGTTTTGGGTTAAATCATCGGTAAAGGATTTTGATATCAGCCTTGATATATTATCTGATTTGATTCTCAGTCCTCTCTTTAATAAAGAGGAGATAGAGAAGGAACGGAATGTTATTTTGCAGGAAATAAATATGTATGAGGATATACCTCAGCAGAAAGTTTTAAGAATTATTTTTGACGTTATGTATGGCGACCAACCGATTGGCCGGGATACCTTAGGGACAAGGGAATCTGTGAGCGGCATTAGACGATCGGATATTTTAAGTTATCGCCAGGATGGCTACACTGCTTCAAATATGGTGGTTATAGTTTCAGGCGGAATTACTAAAGATGAAGCATTTAAAAAGATCAGGCAAGTTTTTTCCAAGGTGGCAATGGGAGAGGTAATGAAAAAGAAGGAGGTTAATGATTATCAGATATTGCCGCAGATAAAAATATTGGACAAAAAAATAGACCAAAGCCATTTGGTGATTGGAGTAAAGACCTTTGATATGTTTGATGAAAGAAGATATACCTTGAGCGTTTTGTCGACAATTCTTGGAGAAAAATCTTCTTCCAGATTATTTATGGCAATAAGGGAAAAACTTGGCCTTGCTTATTATGTTGGCAGTATGGTTTGGCTTTTATCGAGGGCGGGTGTATTGTTTATCAGAGCCGGTGTTTCTCATAGTAATTTAGAAAAAACAATTGAGAAAATTATAAAAATAATTAAAGATATCAAAAGAAATGGGGTTTCAAAAAAAGAACTTCAGGATGCCAAAAGTCATATTCGCGGCCAGATGGCCTTGAGTTTTGAGACATCCGACCAGGTGGCTGATTTTTACGGCGAACAGGAACTTTTTTACAAAAAAATTATGCAGCCCAAGGAAATCTTGGCAAAGATTGAAAAAGTCAGCCAAGATGATATTCTTAAGGTATCCAGAGATATATTCAGGCCGGAGAAAATCAATATGGCGGTAATCGGCCAGCAGGAAGACAATGAAAAGAATCGGGAATTATTTAAAAAAATCTGCGCAAAAATATGAATATGAGCGATAAAAACCTGACAATAAATATCACCAGCGCCACCATCTTTAAGGCAATCCTTCTTGTTCTTTTATTTGTTTTTCTTTACATAATTCGCGATTTACTAGTGGTCGTTCTTTTTTCCGTGGTCATTGCCTCGGCCATAGAGCCTTTGGCGGTCTGGTTCCAGAAAAAGAAAATCCCGCGAATCCCTGCTGTTGTCTTTGTATACTTGATTATTTTTCTTTTTTTGGGCGCGTTATTTTACTTGATAGTGCCGGTGATATTTTCTGAATTTTCTTCTTTTACTTCCAGAATCACGCTTTATTTGGGAAAACCTTCGCAAATAAATATCTTGCAAGGTTTTCTTTCTAATCTGCCCATCTCCATTTCTCAGATCCTCCATGATTTATCCGCAAGAGCGACTGACTATATCAGCGGTTTTTCAGCCGGCTTTTTTCATACTGTGGCAAAGATTTTCGGCGGCGCCCTCTCCTTTATCTTGATAATCATCCTCTCTTTTTATCTGTCTGTTCAGGAAAAAGGGATTGAGAATTTTATCCGTGTCGTTGTCCCTCTCCGACATGAGAATTATATTCTTGATCTTTGGACGAGATCCCGCAACAAGATCGGCCGATGGCTGCAGGGAGAAATTTTACTCGGGGTGATTGTCGGCGTCCTCACTTTTTTAGGGCTGACGATTTTAGGCGTTGACTATGCTTTGACCTTTGCCTTATTGGCAGGCCTTTTTGAATTGATTCCCATCTTTGGCCCGATTTTGTCTTCCATTCCTCCGATAATGATAACCTTGGTCCAAAATCCTGTTTTATCCCTCAAAATCGCCATTCTTTACATTATCGTCCAGCAATTCGAAAACCATTTGATTTATCCATTGGTGGTGCGAAAGGTTGTCGGCATTCCTCCGATAATGACAATCTTAGCCTTGATTATTGGAGGTAAACTGGCCGGCTTTTTGGGAATTGTTTTGGCAGTGCCTGTTCTCACGGTCATTGTCGAGATTTTAAACGATATTGAATTAAAGAAGCATCCTCATGAAACCCCGGCTGTTTGACATTCACTCTCATCTAAATTTTCCCGATTTTGACAATGATAGAGAAGCGGTTATAAAAAGGATGTTAGATAATGATATCGGGACGATTTGTGTCGGCGCGGACAAGAAGACTTCCCAAGAATGTGTGGAATTGGCGGAAAAACATGATTGCATTTTTGCATCAGTGGGCATTCACCCCAGCGAAATTGTCGGAAACTTAGTTTCCGACATCAGAGATTTGGCAAAACACCCAAAGGTGGTGGCAATTGGTGAATGCGGACTTGAGTACTACAGAATTAAGAATAAAGAATTAAGAATAAAGCAAAAAGATATTTTAAAACAACAGATTGAGTTGGCGCTAGAAGTTGATAAGCCGCTGATGATTCACTGTCGCGACGCGCATGATGAAGTAATAAAAATACTAACAACCTACTACTCACAACTGACAACTCGCCATAACGGCAACATCCATTTTTTCTCCAGTAGTTGGGAAGAGGCGCAAAAGTATTTTGATTTGGGATTTACGATTTCTTTTGCCGGGCCTATCACTTTTACGGACCAATACGACGAGACAATAAAGAAGGCGCCGTTGGATAAAATTATGATTGAAACCGATGCGCCGTTTGCCGCACCCCAGCCATGGCGGGGTAAACGCAACGAGCCGGTTTATGTAAAAGAGATTGCCAAAAAAATTGCCGAAATTAAAGGAATTTCATATGATGAAGTCAGGGCGGCGACCGTAAATAACGCCCTTAAATTTTTTAATTTATATGGAAAATATAATAATTGAAAAGCAAAAAGAAATTATAGATATTGAAGACGTAGAAGAGGCAAAAAATTTTATAAGAAAGGCGATTGAACAAGGCGAGTTGCCGATTATTACCGTGCCCTTGAAATATGCCGAGGTTGCAAGAAAAGGTATAGCGTCTTTTGCCACATGGATAGGGGAGTCAATTACCGCAGGCACAATAAGCCGCGAACCATATATTCCAAAAGGAGAGGAAAGAGTGATTTTTAAAATAACAGTTTTACCGGAGCAGGTGGAGCCGAGATTTACCGGGCCGGATAAACATTTCCACGGAGTGGTTGTGTTTCGCGGGCCGATTTCCCCAGAGTCTCTAGAGTTAGCGGTTTAGTTTAATTTCTTGCAATAATTCTTTTTTCTTTTGTTTTAAAAGAGCCGGCGTTTTTGCCTCTATTACCAGCCGCGTCACTGGCTCGGTGTGCGAGGCACGGATATTAAACCACCAATTGGAAAATTCTACGGTCAGGCCGTCCAGAAAATTTTGGCTAGCGTTTTTATACTCGTCTTTTAATTTTTCAATAAGATTTAAGATTTGAGGTTTGAGATTTAAGATTTTAATGTTTATTGTTCCGGAATGAGCGTATTTCATAAAAGGCTTGGCCAATTCATCCAGTGTTTTTTTTGTTTTAGCTATATGTTCAGCCAGTTTTCGCAGGCCGTAAAGGGGCGCTTCGCAATAGTAAAATTCTTTGAAATAATAATGACTGGTCAGTTCCATCCCAAAGACCGCCTTTTTCTCTCTCATTAATTTTTTAATGTTAAAATGCCCCACCCGGGAGGGAATGGTTTTGATTCCCTTATTACTGAAATATTCGGGAATGGCGCGCGAGCATCGTAGATCATAGACAATGACATCGCCTTTTTTGACAAATGAATTGGCAATGATGGCGCCGATAATATCGCCCCGCATTTTTTTGATAATTAACCTGTCAGCGTCAAAATCAAAGGAATGGGGTATTTTTATTTTGGTTGGCTGAAAATCTTTATAAACCGCCCCCAGATAATCTTTTTTAATATTATATTTTTTAACAGACCCTCTTTTTTTGTCGTCAGTTGTCAGTTGTAAGTTGTCTGTTAATTTGTATATTTTTTGCAAATTCTCGCCGCCAATCGGCTCGGCATTGGCTTTTACAAATTTCAGGCCGTTGTATTTTTTTGAGAGATGCGAAGCGGTTATCATTATGCCTCCTTTTGTTTTTAAAAAGGGTACGCTCCAATAGAGCATGGGCGTGGAAACAGCGCCAAGGTCAATGACATCAATACCAAAATCAATAATTGCCGAGATAAACGCCTCAGCCAGTTTTGGCGAACTGGGCCGTTTGTCTTTCCCAACCGCCACCTGGTCGCCTTTCTTTAATTTAAGAAATTTCACAAAACCTTGCCCGATTTTATAGGCATTTTTTTCATTTATTTCTTTAGGATATTCCCCTCGCACATCATATTCTTTAAAAATTAAAGGATTTATTTTCATAATTTTATTTTAGCATAAATTAATTTTTTATTATCCATCTTGATTTTCAGAGAGAGAGAGAGAGTAAAATCAGTTGTAAGTCACTAAAATTAATATGACGGAAAACAAAAAAGGCATAGAATATCTAAACAATAAAATAGGAAGTTTAAAAAACATGGGAGAAAAAGCTTCTAATATTTTTAAAGGCGAATCAAACGATTCTTTGGCAATGAATAAACTTTACAACGAAAGCACTGAATATTTTTCCAATATTATAAAAGATAAACTTTCCAATAAGGATAAAATTTACAAACTTGCCGACTTTGGAAGTTTTAGGGGAGAATTATTGGGTAATATTTTGGATAAATTGCCGGATTATAAATTTAGTACAACAGCCGTTGATATAAATGAAGACGCATTAAAGGAAAACTTATCGGCGCAAGAAAAAATTGTTGCTACTTTAGATAAAATTCCATTGGAAGACAAGAGTATGGATATAATTATTTGTAGATATGCTTTGCAATGGAATAATATTGAAGAACAACAAAAGATCTTAAAAGAAATAGCCAGAATCACCAAGGGTTTTGCCATTATTCAGTATGCAGGACCGGATAATAACAACCCTGATAAATGGAGAGAGAAAATTGATGACTTGCTGACCGGTAAAGAAATTTCAAAGCTTAGGCGAGCGGGTTATTATTTTTCCTCCAGGAATGAAATTGAAGGATGGATGAAAGAAAATAAAATCAATTTTGAAAGATTAATGGAAAGAAAGGTAAAAAATGTTTCCGATGTCTTTATTAAAAAGTATAATTTAAATGACAATGAATCATTAAAAACAAAAGAGATTCTTGGCGATAAAAATTATATAATTCAAACAACATGGTTAATTATAGGTTAATTCCTTAATCCAAGGGTAGTCCTTGGAAATCGCTGTGGATAAATATTTTTTTGTTTCTTTTTGCAAATAAGATATAATATTAACAATGGACAAGGAAATCAAAACAGAATTTGAGAGTTTAGCCCAAATGGTGAAAGGGGAATTTGATAATGTTTATAAAGAATTCGGCAATGTTCACAAGGAGATTCAAGATTTAAGAGAAGAGATGAATGAGCAATTTCGCCAACTTCGTCTTGAAATAAAGGATGTTTGGAACAAACTTGAAGAAATTGAGCAAAAATTGGAAAGAATTTCCCAGACATCAAAGGAAGATGTGGACGCTATAGCAAGCGATGTTCTTGATTTAAAACAGAGAATCGGATTTTTGGAAAATCAAATCAAGGAAATGCAAAAAGCGTAAACATTATCAATTCCAAGGGGAGTCCTTGGAAATTTTTAATTTGCCTTCTGTTTTTTGGTATGATAGAATGGATTTATGGATAAAGAGCAAAAGATGTATGAAATCGGATATTTGTTGACTCCTCTTATTCCTGAAGAAAAGCTGGATGAGGAGGTTTTTGTTTTACGAAAGTTGATTGAGGACAAAAAGGGGCTTATAATAAATGAAGCCAGGCCAAAAATGAGAAAGCTGGCCTATATTATTAAAAATTTTGAGAGCGCCTATTTTGGTTGGATTAAATTCACAGCCGACCCCGAGACCATAAAAGAAATTGAGAGTTCTCTTAAAAATCCGCCAATCGGCGGAGATAAATTAGTTCGCTTTTTAATTGTCAAAGTAATTAAAGAGGCGGCTGTTCTCAGGCCTGCCAGAAAGATTATTAAAAAGAAAAAGCCGGCAGAGCCAAAGGAAAAAATAGAAATAAAACCTGAGGAAATAGATAAAAAATTAGAGGAATTATTAAGTAAATCTGAATAAATAAATATATGAATCTCAATAAGGTATTTATTATCGGCAATTTAACCAGGGATCCGGAATTAAGGTCTTTGCCCTCAGGCGCCTCAGTGGTTTCCTTTGGCGTGGCCACCAACAGGATTTGGAAAAATCAACAGGGCGAGAAACAGGAGGATGTGCAGTTCCATAATATTGTGGTTTTCGGCAAGCAGGCGGACAGCGTGGCGCAGTATCTTAAAAAAGGCAGTTCGGTCTTGGTTGAGGGAAGAATTCAGACCAGAAACTGGGAGGCGCAGGACGGCACTAAAAGAAATAAGACAGAGATTGTGGCAGAAAGAGTGCAGTTTGGGCCAAAAAGAGGAGGAAGTGCGGCTTCTGAAAAACCGGCTGTTGGAAAAACAGAGGAATTGGAAACAATAGAATATCCAGAGGAAGAAATAAATCCGGAGGAAATTCCATTTTAATATGAGGCAGTGTTATTTTTGCACAAATAATATAAAGGAAATTGATTATAAGGAAACTGAGATTCTCAAAAAATTTTTAGATTCTTATGCGAGGATTTTAAAAAAAGATGAGACCGGGGTCTGCGCCAAGCATCAGCGCAAACTCTCCCACGCCGTCAAAAATTCCCGCATCATGGCCTTATTACCTTTTGTGAGCCGATAAATAAATTTTTGGACCTAGGCAGAATCGAACTGCCGTCTCGTCAATGCGAATGACGTGTCATGCCACTAGACCATAGGCCCGCTTGCGTTCATTATTTTTTCTCCGTTCGTTCAACATATTCTTTTGTTTGAGTATTCACTCGCACCACATCTCCTTCATTAATAAAAAGAGGGGCATTTATCACGGCGCCGGTTTCCAGTTTGACCTGTTTTGTTCCTCCTTGGACAGTGTCGCCGCGCACTGCCGGTGGCGCCTCCACCACCTTCAAATCAATTTTTACCGGCAGATTGATGCCAAAAAATTGAATTCCAAAACAACGTATGGCTGGCCACCTAAGACAATGCAGGCACCAGGCTTTAATTCATTGTAATTCAGCATACAAATGCTATTCTATACAATAAAGGCAATGATTTCAAGAGAAAATTTTTTAATAATTATTGTCTGTTGTCTGTTGTCAGTTGTCAGTTGTTGGTTGTCGGTTAGTATTGCTCTTGCTGAGACAGCGGTTTTTAAAAACATTGGCTTTCCGCAAAAGGGAATTTGGTATTCAAAAGACCCGTTTTTCAGCAATGATAAAATTAAAATTTATTCAGCGATTTACAACAGCAGCCAATACGAACTTTTAGGAACAGTGGAATTTTATGACAATGACAAGGGAATCGGCAAGGTTGATTTTTCTGTGGCTGGCTGGGGAAAAATAAAAGATGTTTGGATAGATTGGCAGGCAACAGCCGGCAATCATAAAATTTCAGCCAAAATTATTGAGGCAAAAATTTTAAAGTCCGGTTCAACGGCCGAGACGGTTGTTTTGGGAAATAATCAAACAGGAGTTGATGAGAGATTTATTGATGTTGATGCAGACAATGATTTAATTGGCAACACAATTGATGATGATGATGACAATGACGGGCGAACTGATGAGAAGGAGATCCAGCAAGGCACAGATCCGCTTAAAAAAGATTCGCCTCCCCCAGCCAGTTCAGAAGTCAAACTTTTAAGCGGGACAAGTAGTGCTGCCACCTCAACAATTATGGTGGCAGCCGGCAAGACTGTTAATTTTGTAATTAATACAGCTAAGACAACTACAAAAACCATTAATAAATTAGCTGACAACCAGAGTAAAAAAATAGAGGCAAAAAAAGAGGAAGTAAAAAAAGAGATAGAGCAAATAGACAATGACAATGACGATAACAAAAAAGAAAGTCCAAAAACAGAAAAGCCGCTGAAATACGCCTATCTCACGGCGCTTTCTTTGGCTGGTTTTATTTTAGATAAAAAAATTCTCCTCTATTTAATTCTGGCCTTTGTTTTGTACAAACTGCTCAAATTCGCCTACAAGAAAATTTTTAAAAAACAAAAATTTTGATATCATTAAATTTATGCAGCAGCAAGGATCTCTTCTATTAGAGATACTCATATCAATGGCAGTTCTTGTTTTGATTTTGTCTCTGGGAGTGCAGATAGGCGCGGTTAGTTTTCAGGCAAACAAAATTTCCCGGGAGAAAGATGTTGCCCTGAATTTATTGAATGAAACTATGGAGGCAGTGAGGGCGGTTTCAGATGAAAAATGGCAGAATTTATACAATCTTACCAAAATTGACAGGCATTATTATCCTCAGCAATCAGGAGGGAAATGGATTTTTGTTCAAGGAGATGAAGCAATTGCCATAAACGGCGTCAATTACACAAGATATTTTATTGTTGAAAACACAAGCCGCGACCCGGCGACAAACGATATTCAACCCGTTTATAACGAACTGAACGAAGATTTCTCCACTCAAAAGGTTTCTGTTTTTGTCACTTGGCCAGGAGCAGGACCGCTTTCTTCCAGCCAATATATTTTCAGATGGAGAAACAAAATTTGCAGCCAGACTGAGTGGCAACTAGCCGGCAGTACAGGAGTAAAAATTTGTCCGGACACGAGTTATGACACAAAAACCGACACCATTGCCACTGACGGCTCGCTTCAATTGCGGGGCGTACCAGTCGCCCCGGCCTGGCAGGCGTCCGGCGCCATTGCCACTTCTCTTGGCGATGATGTTACTGTTACCTTGCCTGCTCATCAGGCAAACGATATTTTTTTGCTTCAGCTCCTTGTCACATACAAGGATGACACAATCACCTGGCCAAGCGGCTGGACCCAAATTGCCACAGTGGACCATTCCAGTGTTTCCAGATATTGGTGGGCGTGGAAGCGGGCGGAATCTGGTACAGAACCAAATCCCTTAATAGATAAAAGCACGGCCACTGGCGACACTTATGCGGCTGTCACCACCTATCGCGGCGCCTCTAATACTGGCGACCCTTGGGAAGTTAAGGGCGTACCAAACACTGCCACCACAGCAAGCCATGTGCTCAACGGCATTACCACGTTTTCGGCCAACTCCCTGATTGTGGCTTCTTTATGCGGCGAAGATAATTCTTCCACTCCTCAGGTAATTTTTACAGCCACTGACCCTTTAACGCTTACCAAGTATCTTTATGTTGAATCAAATGTTGGCTCTGACGGAGCGTGTACGCTTGGGGCTGGGGCAAAGGCAGTTATTGGGCCAACCGGAGATGTCACTGCAGCCTGGACGCAATCAGTGGTCGGGTCAGGCGGCATTGTCTTGGCTTTAAAGCCGGCTCCTGCGTCTGCTGCTGCCTCTGGAGAATTAAGTTCTGTTGTTTTTGAAAGTACTGGTTCTTCAGACGGTCCGGCTTATAATTCCATAATGTGGAAAGGAACAATTGGCACAGGCAAGACAGGATTTCAGCTGGCCACCTCTGACTGCCCGAATGCGGAAAAAAATCCGCCAACTTGCGACCTGTCTGGCGCGTGGAATTTTCGCGGCAGCGATATTTGCGGTCCCAATGACTGGTATTACAGCATTACTTCTGACAACCCTATGGAAATAAAGGGAGATTGCCTGAAATTATTTAATAATAAAAGATATTTTAGGTATAAGTTCAGGATTTGCTCGGCCTCGGATTGTTCGTCTTCAGGAGCCGTTAGTCCTGCGGTTGATGAGATTATTGTCAATTGGGCGCCATAGAAAATTCAAAATTTAAAAATCAAAATGCAAAATTACAAATCAAAGTTAAAAAATTCTGGATTTTCTCTCTTGGAGCTTTTGATTTACATTGCCATCTTGGCAGTGGT
>JACQXW010000022.1 GCA_016208535.1 Candidatus Terryibacteriota bacterium | reverse complement strand
ATTCAAAATTTGTGTTATCGCGCCAGAGGATTTCGGACAATTTCCTCTTTGATTAAATGAGTGAGCGCCTTCATAAAAAACAAAAAACGAGTCAAGTGTAATGGATTTTACCAACCAAATTAACACGGTTAACCCGCGATCTTGATAATCCTAAAGCAACCCCGCAACCAAAAGCAATAATATCTTCTGTTTTGTTTCGCTTTTTATTACCATAAATAAATCTTACCATTGACAGGCGATCGCTTGCAAGTTGCAAGATTTTTATATTATTAATTTTATTTTTCTTTTCTCTGATTAAATTTGTTATAATAATGGTATTTTATGAATAAATTCATTCACCTCCACACCCACTCCCACTATTCCCTGCTTGACGGCTTGCCAAAAATTAACGAACTGGTCAATGAGGCAGGGCGATTGGAGATGTCTGCCTTGGCTCTGACTGACCACGGCAATATGTACGGCACCATTGAGTTTTATAAAAAATGCAGAAAGGCAGGCATCAAGCCAATCATTGGCGCGGAAATCTATCTTGCTTATGAATCAATGCATCAAAAGCGGCCGAATATTGACGACAAACGTTATCATCTTGTTCTTCTCGCTGAAAATGAAATTGGTTATAAAAATTTAATTCAATTGGTTACCATCGGTCATTTGGAAGGATTTTATTACAAGCCGCGAGTGGATAAAGAAACTCTTCGCAAGTATTCCGAGGGATTGATTGCCCTCTCCGCCTGCATGGCTGGCGAAGTTTCCAGGATGATTGAATTAAAAAAAATTGACGAAGCGGAAAAGGCGGCGAAAGAATATGAGGAAATTTTCGGCAAGGGAAATTTTTTTATTGAAATCGGCCATCATCCAAACATAGAAAATTACATGAATATCCAAAGGGGCTTGATTGATTTAGGGCAACGGCTCAATATTCCCTTGGTGGCAACCCAGGACGTCCATTACATCAAGTCGGACGACGCCCAGGCTCAGGATTTTCTTGTTGCCATCCAAACAAACAAAAGACTGGAGGATGAAGACCGCCTCACCATGAAAGGAGATAATTATTCCATGCGCTCTTCTGAAGAAATGGCGGATCTGTTTAAAAATCAGCCTGAGGCCATAGAAAACACAGTTAAAATAGCAGAAAGATGCAACCTGGAATTAAAACTTGGTGCCTGGGTTTTCCCAAAAATAGATCTGCCGGAGAATAAAACTGCTGAAGAATATCTTAGAGAATTAGTTGAAGAGGGATATAAAATAAAATTTGGCAATGACAATAATGATGATGCAAGAAAAAGAATGGAATATGAACTTAAAATTATAAATACCAAGGGTTATGCTCCTTATTTTTTGGTCGTTGCCGACATAATGAATTTTGCCCGGGAACGCGAAATCATCCACAACACCAGAGGGTCAGCCGCGGGCTCGTTTATATCTTATCTTATTGGAATTACCAATATTGACCCCATAAAATACGAACTGCCGTTTGAAAGATTTTTAAATCCATATCGGCCGTCTCCGCCGGATATTGATATGGATTTTGCCGACGATCGGCGCGAGGAGATTATTGATTATGTAAAAAACAAATACGAAGATGACAAGGTGGCCCAAATCGGAACATTTGGAACGATTATGGCGCGGGCCGCAGTCAGAGATATCACTCGCGTTTTAGGCAAACTTTATGCTGTTGGCGACCGAATTTCCAAAATGATTCCCTTTGGCTCGCAGGGATTCCCTATGACCATTGAACAGGCCCTGCGCATTGTGCCTGAACTCCGCCAGTCTTACGAGACAGAAGACGAAGTCAGGGAAATTCTTGATCTGTCAGAAAAAATTGAAGGCCGCGCGAGGCATATCTCTGTTCATGCCGCGGGCGTGGTTATTGCGCCGACAAAACTGACTGATTATGTCCCCCTCCAGCGCGAACCAAATGGCGAAAAAATAATCACCCAATACGATATGCACGCAATTGAAGATGTGGGTCTGCTGAAAATTGATTTTCTCGGTATAAAAAATCTTGCTATTCTCGGAAACTCGGTGAAACTTGTGAAAAAAATTCATGGCATTGATGTTAATTTGGAAAACCTGCTTCTCGATGACAAAAAAACTTTTGACTTGCTTGCCAAAGGAGAGACCATCGGGGTTTTTCAATTGGCAGGAAGCGGAATGACGCGCTGGCTGAAAGAACTCAAGCCCACTGACATCAATGATATTATGGCCATGATTGCTCTTTTTCGGCCGGGGCCGATGGCAAACATTTCAAATTACATTAAACGCAAGCACGGAAAAGAACCCATCACCTATCTTGACCCAAGGCTGGAAAAAATATTAAAAAAAACTTACGGCGTGGCAACTTATCAAGAAGATGTGCTTCTGATTGCCATAGAATTGGCAGGGTACAACTGGGAAACGGTGGATAAGTTCAGAAAGGCGATCGGCAAAAAAATCCCGGCAGAAATGGCGAAACAGGAAAAAATTTTTATTGATGGTTGCCAGAAATACGGCGGCCTCTCTCCGGAAAAAGCAGAGGAGTTATGGAAACTTTTCGACCCCTTCAAGGGCTACGGATTCAACAAGGCCCATGCCGCCTCTTACGCCATAGTGGCATACCAGACTGCCTATATGAAAGCCAATTTCCCGATGGAATTTATGGCCAGCGTGCTCACGGCTGATGCCGGAGATACGGAAAAAATTGCGACTGCAGTCAATGAATGCCGGCGGATGGGAATTGAAGTTCTCCCCCCCGATGTCAACGAAAGTTTTGGAGATTTCACGGCGCTTGAAAAATCCATCCGTTTCGGCCTCTATTCAATAAAAAATCTCGGCAAAGAAATTGCCGGCGCCGTCATTGATGAAAGGAAAAAAAACGGGCCGTTCAAATCTTATTCTGATTTCTTGGACAGGGTTCATCATAAAAATCTGAATAAAAAATCTCTTGAGGCGTTGATTAAGTCAGGGGCCATGGATGCCCTGGGAGAGAGAAACCAGATGCTGGAAAATATAGATGAGGCTCTGGAATATAATAGACAATCATCTAAACTCCAACAAAATCAAAATTCGCTTTTCTCTTTGATGGCAGACCATGCCACTATACCTGACCTTAAATTAAAACAGACTCACCCCGCCTCTCCGCAGGAAAAACTATTATGGGAAAAAGAGCTTCTTGGCCTCTACCTCTCCGGCCACCCCTTGGATAAATTTAAAGACAAGATGGAAAAGATAAAGACAAAAATTCATGATGCCAAAAAAATGGAAAACGGACTGCCGGTGGTCACCGTTGGCATGATTGATGAAATCAGAAAGGTGATGACAAAAAGAAACGAGCCGATGCTGTTTATAAAACTTTCTGACTACACGGACAGCATTGAAATGGTGGCGTTTCCGAGAATCTTAAACCAGTACGGCGAAATCATCCGCGAGGGAAATTGCATTGCCGTCAAAGGTAAAATTTCTCTGCGCAACAACGAACCGTCAATAATTGTGGAGGAAATGAAGGAAATGAAAAATTAAAAAGATATGCTATTATTATTTTATGGATAAAATTGAAAAAATTCGGCATTCGTTGGCGCATTTGCTGGCCATGGCTGTGTTGGAAAAATTTCCCAAGGCGAAATTTGGCATCGGACCTGTTATAGAAAACGGCTTTTATTATGATTTCAGTGGTATTGAAATTTCGCCCGAGGATCTGCCAAAGATAGAAAAAAGAATGCGAGAATTAATAAAACAGAATTTAGAATTTAGAATTGAGAATTTAGAAATAAAAGAAGTAAAAAAAATATTTAAAGATCAATTATTTAAATTAGAATTGATAAAAGAATTACCAAAAGACAAAATAACTATTTATAAATCTGGCGACTTTATCGATCTCTGCGCCGGGCCGCATGTTAAATCCACAAAAGAGATAAATCCCGATGCCTTTAAGCTCACCAAAATCGCCGGCGCCTATTGGCGCGGCTCGGAAAAAAATCCCATGCTCACCCGCATCTACGGCCTCGCCTTTGAGACAAAAGAGGAATTGGAAAATTACGAAAAAATTTTGGAAGAGGCAGAAAAAAGAGACCACAGAAAAATCGGCAAAGAATTGGATTTGTTTTCATTTCATGAGGAGGGGCCGGGTTTCCCTTTTTGGCATCCCAAAGGAATGGCGCTTTTAAAAGAACTGGAAGATTTTATAAGAGAAGAAAATAATAAGCGCGGATATAAAGAAATCAAGACCCCGCCCATTTTGAACAAAAAACTCTGGGAGACATCCGGTCATTGGGAAAAATTCAAAGAGAATATGTATTTCACCGAGATTGACGGGCAGGAATTCGCCGTCAAGCCGATGAATTGCCCGGGCGGATTACTTATTTACAAAGAAAGGTTGCATTCCTACCGCGACTTGCCGATAAGATTCTCTGAATTCGGTCTTGTGCACAGGCATGAACTGTCAGGCGTTTTGCACGGACTTTTCCGTGTGCGCTCATTCACCCAGGACGATGCCCATGTCTTCTGCGCAGCCGAGCAGCTGCAAGAAGAAATAATTTCAATGGTTGATTACGCAATGGATGTTTACAAAACATTCGGATTCGGCGAATACGAAATTTTCATTGCCACCAAGCCGGAAAAATACATAGGAGAAGACGCCGTCTGGGAAATGGCGACAAACGCGCTGAAAAAATCGCTGGATAGCAAAAAACTGGAATATAAAATTAAAGAGGGTGAAGGCGCTTTTTACGGCCCAAAAATAGAATTCGATATAAAAGACGCCATTACTAGAAATTGGCAGTTGGGCACTATCCAGGTTGATTTTTCGATGCCCGAGAGATTCGAGGCGTTTTATATAAATGAAAAAGGCAGTAAACAAACTCCGGTGATGATTCACCGCGCCATCCTTGGCTCTTTGGAAAGATTTATCGGAATATTGATTGAGCATTATTCCGGCGATCTCCCTCTTTGGCTCGCGCCGGTGCAGGTGATAATAATTCCGATAAGCGAAAAATTTAACGATTACGCAAAAAAGGTGCATTCACGAATATTCGCGAATAATATTCGCGTTGTGATTAGCGATGAAAACGAAACCCTTGGCAAAAGAATCCGCTCTGCCGAACTCCAAAAAATTCCCTATATTCTTGTTGTCGGAGAAAAAGAAAAAAACGCAAACAATGTCGCCGTACGCTCCTGTAAAGGAGACGAGGGAACAACCGCACTGGAAAATTTTATAGAGAGAATCAAAAAAGAAATCTCTGAAAAAAATAAGCCCTCATCATTTTAAATGAATTGGGCTGTTAAATGCTGCATTAGATTTTCTTTTTCTTGGGGAGTCAGAAATTGAATAGAAGAAGTGTAGCAGCGGAGAACACCGCCGCGTTTTTCGTAAGTGATACTTATTTCAACATGAGAGTTATCAGAAAATCGTTTTCCTAAAACTTTCCCGGGAATACTAATCTTAAATAACTCATCTTTAAAATGAATGTTTCCATCTGTGTTTTGTTTTTTTACAAATTCACAGATGATTTTAATTAATTCTTCCCATTCCTTTTTTTTCAATTTTCCGCCTCCTTTTTTTTAATTCTATATAGAATTATATTCCCCTTAAAAAATTTGTCAAGCTTTTTACACGTCCAGATTTTGCACGGCCTTGGCGTGAGTTTGGATGAAAATTTTGCGGGGCTCAACCTCGCTGCCCATCAGAATCTCAAATATCTTGTCCGCATTTTCGGCATCCTCAATCGCCACCTGTTTCATAAGCCGTTTGCCGGGGTCCATGGTCGTCTCCCATAATTGCTCCGGATTCATCTCCCCCAAGCCCTTGTATCTCTGCACATTGTACCCTTCACTTTTGCCGACTATTTTATTTTTTTCATTATCGTTGTAAGCGTACAAAATTTCTTTCCCTTTCTGGATTCTATACAACGGCGGTAAGGCAATATAAAGATAACCCTGTTCTATAACCGGCAGATAATATCTGTAAAACAAAGTGAGCAGAAGCGTGCGGATGTGGCTGCCGTCAACATCCGCGTCTGTGGCAATGATAATTTTGTGATAACGGATTTTGTCTATATTGAATTCCTCGGCAATGGCCGCCCCAAGGGCAATGACCAAGGCCTTGATTTCTTTTGAGGCCAGCATCTTGTCAATTCTTGCCCGCTCTACATTCAAGATTTTTCCGCGCAAAGGCAATATGGCCTGGGTTCGCCTATCCCTGGCCTGCTTGCTTGAACCGCCGGCAGAATCCCCTTCCACAATAAACAATTCTGAATCAGCCGGGTCGCGCGACTGGCAATCCGCCAATTTTCCCGGCAAAGTCAGGCCTTCCAAAATTCCTTTTCTCAAAACGCTTTCTTTTGCCGCCTTGGCCGCCTTGCGCGCCTTTAAAGCCAAAACAACTTTATTTATGATGGCCCGAGCGTCACTGGGATTTTCTTCAAGATAAGATGAAAAGGCCTCGCTGAAAACCGCCTCCATTGCTGTCCTGGCTTCGGGATTGCCCAATTTTGCCTTGGTCTGGCCCTCAAACTGCGGTTCGCGGAGAGAAATAGAAACCACCGCAGTCAAACCTTCTCTCACATCTTCGCCTGTAAAATTATCCTCACCTTCTTTTATAAGATTGTTCTTGCGCGCGTAATCATTAAGGGTGCGAGTCAAGGCAGTCCTGAAACCGGTCAAATGCATTCCTCCTTCAGGCGTATGGATATTGTTTGCAAAACTTACTTCTTTGATAATTATGTCTTCCACGTATTGGAGGGAAATTTCAATTTTTTCAATCCCGCTTCCTATGCCCTCTTTTTCAATATAAAAAATTTTATCGTGAATCGGCTTTTCATTTTTATTCAAGAATTTTATAAGCG
Source organism: Candidatus Terryibacteriota bacterium (assembly GCA_016208535.1). Lineage (GTDB taxonomy): Bacteria > Patescibacteriota > Minisyncoccia > UBA9983 > UBA9983 > JACQXW01. The sequence continues at coordinate 20,394 of JACQXW010000022.1, read as the reverse complement.
ATAAAAGCCCGCCCTCAAAATAAAAAGTATGAGAATTAACTGGTAGAGCAAGGGAGTGTAAAAAGAGAACTTTCTCGTCATTTATTTTTCCTTTATAGTCTCTTGCATCAATAATTCTTATTTTTAAACTTTTTACCAGATATGCCTGCTGCCGCAGATGGTTTAAAATTTTATTCCAGTCAAATTTAATTTCCTTGAATACTTCGGGGTCTGGTTCAAAACTGACAACCGTGCCGTTAAACTTACTTGCGCTAATTTTTTTCACTTTTGAAACCGGCTTGCCGCGCTTGTATTCCTGAACATATTTTTCGCCGTCGCGATGCACCTCTGCCCGCATCCAGACAGACAAAGCATTGACAACCGAAACACCAACTCCGTGCAAACCACCGGCTATTTTATACGACTCTCCTCCAAACTTGCCGCCGGCATGCAAGGTGCACATCACGGTCTCCAGGGCGGAAACCTTTGTTTGTTTATGAATTTCCACAGGAATGCCGCGTCCGTTGTCAGCTGTTCTCACATGGTTTCCAGGTAAAAGAGCAATTTCAACTTCAGTAGCAAAGCCCTGCATTGCCTCATCTCTAGAATTATCAAAAACTTCCTGAATTAAATGATGAAGACCATCTACTCCAGTAGACCCTATATACATTCCTGGCCTCTTTCGTACGGGTTCTAATCCTTCTAGTACGTAAATATCACTTGCTGTATAGTTATTGTTTTTAGTATCCTTTGCCATAATTAATCTTATTTTATCATACTTTAATAAAAAAATAAAGGAGAAATTTCTTCCTCCTTTTATGGGTCTGTTCCCACTCTGTTTTTAAGTTCAGGAAATTTGTTTTTATCGATTTTTTTACCGAAAATAAACAAATTTCCTTTGTCGTCTTAAAAAACAGAAGGGCAACACGGTTCCGGGTAGTGCTTAAAGCACATCTGGAACTTAGCAGGAGTTATATCGTTAAAATAACAAGATTTCGATATTTTGAAATGTCGGAATTTAGATATATCGATATTTCTATTTTTCTCCATAAAATCTTTGGTAAAGTTCCGGTGAATTTTCTTTTGTTAAATCTTTCAATGGATCCGTCTTTTGCGCCTTTTTAAACTGCAACCCGCCGTGAGAATTTTTAACCTTTTCTGCAAAACTATGGATAAGCCGCGAGCATTCGTCTGTCAATTTCAAACCTTCTTTTAATTTTGACTCATCAATATATTTCCTGTCGTAAGCGATATAAAGCTGGCTCCGCACCTCGCCTGCCTCACCCTTGGCGATAAACAGCGCGTCAATAAACTCCGCCCGCGTGCCTCGGTCAAATCCCTCGGCGATGTTCGACATCGGCGAGATGGCGGCGCGCCGAATCTGACGTTTGAGGTCAAAATCTTTAAAAACCGGCTTGTCGGTAATGTTAAAAATAAAATTCGCAAGTTCCCTTGCCTTCTGCCAACAGATAAGATCTTCAAATTTTTGTATACTCGCCATAAAATTAATATTTCGAAATTTCTAAATATCGATATTTCGATATGTCTAATATTTTATCATAAAAAAGTAATTTTATTCTTTAATATAAATACTCATTTTTCTCCAGTACTTTTTAAAGGTCTCAATGGGGACAAATTTGTTTTTCCCGGCCTCCCTGCTTTGCGAATCGGGGTCGTTGTAATAAAAACCGGCAATACCCCGCCCTTTTTTCTTGAGCCCAGTTAAAATGACAAGATGAAAATTATTTAATTCTGAAAAATTTCGAATAGCCGAGACAATTACCGGCTGATTGTTTTTAATGCAACTCGTTATTTCTTTGATTGCAATCTTTCCCAATTTTTCCCGCTCTTTGACTTCTTGGCTTTTATAGTCTTTTCTTGACGCCTTAAATCCCTTTTCTTTCGCCATCTGCACCAAAATATCATGAATCCATCCATACTGGCAATATCCGCCCTTTGCCACGCCCTCTTTTATTAAATCTATTAGCGATTCTTTGGACGGCTTGTAATAATCCATCGCCATTTTTAAACAAGCAATTCCGCAGGAACGCGCCTTCCACTGCGGGTCCTCCACATCAAGAAATTGAGAATAATACGGCACATTCAGAATCATTTTCTCACTTCCCATTCTGGGTTCGCTTCCAATGCCTTGAAAATTTTATCCATCAATCTGTTTATTTCTTTTTCTTCAAGCGTCTTATTGCGCGACTGGAAAATAAGATGAAAAGCGAGAGATTTTCTCTCACTATTTTCAAAAATATCAAATAAATCAGTATCGGCCAAAAGTTCGCCAGCCGTATTTTCTATCACATCCTGCACCTCGTCAATTTTTACCTCAAACGGAACGAATAAGGCAATGTCTCTTTTTACCGCCGGAAATTTTGAAATCGGCCTATATTCCGCCTCCTCTTCCGCCAATTTCACCAGCATCTCAAAATTTATCTCGAACGCATTATGGTCAATAACGCCGATAGAAGTATTACCAACTCTGATGTCGGCGACCTTGTCTTTTGCATCCGCGAAATAATAATCGCTTATGCCGAGTTTTTCCAAAAGCGTTTCTATCACGCCTTTGACGGCAAAAAAATCGACGCTGGATATCGCTCCCGCCAAAGAGGCCGTTTCAACGTCATTATAAAAAATTTTGCCAATTTCAAAAATTTTTATGTTCTTGAAATGCGGCGTGTTGTTTCTTATATTCGCGTTAAGCCCGTCCATCAAGTTCGTTCTCAAAAATTTTTTGTCCTTGGCGAGAGGATTGGCCAGTTCTATATCTCCTTTTTCGCCGAAGGAATAATTATAGACTTCGGAAAAGCCGTCGCCAGCCAGAATATTGCGAATCATCTCCGCGTAAAAAACATTATCGTTGCGCCGAGGAGGAATAATCGTTTCTTCCGGAAGTTTTGCTGGGATTTTCTCATAATCGTAAATGCGCGCCGCCTCTTCTATTAAATCTTCTTTGATTCTTACATCTAAACGCTCTGGTGGAACTTCAACAAGCAATAAATCGTCTTTCTCGCCGCTCATTCTTCTCACGCCGACAATATGTTTAAATTGTTCTGATTTTTTTAAATCTTCAATCATAATCTTTCCCTTTTTTCGTGTGGCGTGAATAATCTTCCCGCTTCCCAAATAGATTCCGCAGTGGTCAACTCCGTCCTTTACCTTAAGGCCTTTCATAAAATCTTTTGATTCATAATGGATTTTCCCGTTTTTGGAATTGGAAAAAATAACATCTCCCGGTTTTATGTCTTTCATATCCACTGGTTTGCCGAAAAAATATTGGTCAATGCTCATTCTCGGAATCTGAATACCAGAATGCGCGAAAACATAGGATACGAATGACGAGCAATCAAAACTTTCCGGCGCGTCAAAGGTGACACTGGCGCCGTATTTATACGGCTTGCCAATTAAACTTTTTGCCAATTTCAAAACATTTTTAATCGGGTTTATTTCTTTAATTTTAAAACCAAGCCGGCTCAAAATATCAACAACTCCTTTTTCACTTATCTCAATACCGAGCAATTTTGAAACATCTTTTGGATGCAAGCCGATTTTATAGCTGTTGGGTTTTTTAGGATAAAAATCAATATTGGCGCCCGCTTTACCCTTTGCGCTTTGCAATATTATTTCCGTCACCCGTTCCATCGCTCCTTCTGCTAATTCCGGCGTTATTTCGTTTTCAAATCTTAAAGATGAATCGGTGCGTAAACCTATTTTCCGCGACATTAGTCTTATATTTGTCTGCTCAAAGTTTGCCGCCTCTAAAATTATATTCCTGGTATTTTTATCAATCTCCGCCTTTTTCCCGCCTTTTATGCCGGCAATCGCCAACGAACTTTTTTTATCGGCAATGACTAATATGTTTTCATCTAAGTCAATTTCTTGATTGTCTAAAGTCGTAATTTTTTCTCCCTTCTTCGCTTTACGTACAATAATTTTGCATTTTGCATTTTGATTTTTGATTTTAGCGCCTTCGATTTTATCCAAATCGAAGGCGTGAAGGGGCTGGCCTATTTCAAACATCGCGAAATTCGCGGCGTCAACAATATTATTTATCGTTTTCTGGCCGATTGCCTCCAATTTTTCTTTTAACCACTTTGGCGAAGGACCGACTTTCACGCCTTCAATAATTCTTCCGATATATCTCTTGCATAATTCCGGCTCTTGAATTTCAATTTTTAATTTTGAATTTTTAATTTTGAATTTGTTTCGGATTTCGGATTTCGGATTTCGGATTTTTAATCCTGTTATTACCCCGATTTCTTTCGCAATCCCTAGATGACTCAAACAATCATGCGCTCTATTCGGCAAAACAGAAATATCAAAAACAAAATCTTTGCCTTTTTTCTCAATTCCCTCCACTTCAAAACTGTGCATTTCCAAAATCTCCGCCACCTTCTCCGGCATGGGCAGTTTTTTCTTGAAATAAAGCTGCAGCCAATTGTAAGAAATTTTCATGATTAAAACTGCTTTATAAACCTCAAATCGCTTCCGTAAGACAACCTGACATCGTCTATTTTATATTTAATCATCATTAAGCGGTCTATACCCATGCCAAAGGCAAACCCCTGCCATCCGCCAGCTGGCGGACGCGGGTCTATTTTTAAATTTTCTAAAACTTTCGGATGCACCATGCCCGCTCCGGCTATCTCCATCCACTTTCCTTTAAACCAGATATCCACTTCCACGCCTGGCTCAACAAAAGGAAAAAAACTCGGCCTTAGGCGCACTTTAATGTCTTTTTCTCTGAAAAATTTCTGGAAAAAAACTTCCATCACTGCCTTAAGATTGGCGAGGGTGATATTTTTGCCAACCATCAATCCCTCCAACTGGTAAAACTGCGCCTCGTGGGTGGCGTCTGTCGCCTCATACCTAAAAACCCTGCCAGGCGCGATTATCCGAAACGGAGGCTGATTCGCTTCCATATAGCGAATTTGCACCGGACTTGTATGAGTACGCAAAAGCCTGCCGTCTTTAAGCCAGAATGTGTCCCAAAGGTCGCGACTGGGATGATTTTTGGGGATATTTAAGGCGTCAAAGTTATAATATTCTGTTTCCACCTCAGGCCCTTCGGCAATCTCAAAACCCATTGATGAAAAAATATCAATAATTTTTCTCTGCACCAGAGTCAGAGGATGCAAATGCCCCTGCTCAACTTTTTTCCCAGGTGCTGTAACGTCAATTTTTCCTTTATTCATGAACTTATGATAACATAAAGAAGCGATTTTAAAAAATAAAGCGACAATCACTTATCGCTTTTTTCTTTTCCGTTTATCGCTTTAATTGTTTTAATTTTTCTTCTTTGAAATCTTCGAAAATAATTTGAATTTGAGCAAAAGATATATCCACCTCTATTTTTTTAAGAACCTCTATTTTATCTTTACTTTCAAAAATCTTGTTCTCTGTTATCACCTCATCAAAAATTTTACCAAGATTTTCTTTAAAATCAGGTAGGTCTTTTTCTTGCTCAATAACATACAACCATTTTTCAAACTCAAATTTGAATTTCTCATTAAGAGATTCTATGGCCGAGTTTATCCTTTCTAATCTATCTGTTTCCTTTTTCTCTTGCGTCTCCTCTTGCTGTTTTCCTTTTTCTTTTTTTATTTCTTGTGGCTCAACGACATCAGTGTCATCCTCTAGACCCATCATTTGTCTGATTAAGTATTCCTGCTCCGCATCCCCTCTTTTTTTAAGAGATTCAGTTTCTTTCTCTTCCTCGCTTTCTCTTGCATTTTCGCAAAAATCCGGGTTATGCTCTCTAACCTTCACTGGAAATTCACAGAGAGGGCAAGGATTTTCATAAGTATATTTTTTTTTCTTTTCTTTGGGAAATTCTTCCATAATTGTTTCTCCTTTTTATTTTTTCTATCTGACTAATTGTAGCAAATTCATCATTTCCTGTCAAAAATTTTTCTGTATTTCGGCGTGACCCAGAAGCCTATATATTTACCCAGCATCAGCCGCGTTTGGGCGTCTATGCCCGGCAAAGAGCCAAAAACAGGAATGGTAAAAGGAATCAAAATCCACTGGAGAACCATAAAAAGATATTTGCGTTTCTTTTTGCCGGCTGGCCGCGGGGGAAGCAAGGTGGTGGAAATGATGGCTGACACAAACAGGCCCAACATTGCCACTGTCATTATATTTCTGGTGATGCGAGGAAGATTATAGGAAAGCAGGGTTTTATTGAACGCCTCTCCACCCAAAAAAAGAGGAAGCCAGCCAAGAAAAAAAATTATCAAGGGATTTGTGGCCAAGGACCAGCAGCCTTCGAACTGAATAAAAAGCTGGCGCAGTTTTTTCTTCAGAGAAATTTTTTTATTTTTTAAAAAACCGAAGAGGATATAGACGGCGTTTTCCGCAGTGCCGTAAGTCCACCGGCGCTGCTGTTTGTAAACATTCTTTGCCGTCTGCCAAAATGTCGGCCCTAGATTGGCGTCCATGGAAACAGGATAAGATATCGGCACCACAGAATAATCGCCGTCATACTTCAAAAATGACTGCCAGAAGATGCGGGAATCCTCATTAACCATATTTTTTTGCCAATATCCGACTTCGTAAAGAGATTTAAAGGTCATTGAGTGAGAGGAAAATGTCGCCAGACGCTCAGGCCTTTCCTGTTGAATCATCTGCCAAAAAGTTCCAGAGGTGGCCACCACCCGGGAAAAAGCCGGGGCATCCCAAATATTATTGTTGTATACGGGAACTGGCTGAAAAGAAGAACGATAAGGTTTTTCGCAAGTGAGAAAATGCCATGTGAGGCATAAAAAATATTGCGGATAAGGACGAGTGTCAATATCAAAAATAGAAACCAAAACATCTTCATATTTGATTCCGCCAGCTGGCGGATTTGCATCCAGAATTTTTTTGCGCGCCTCTTCTGCCGCATAAGCGATATTTGAACCTTTGCCCGGCATCTCCCCTTCGAGTCCCTCAGGGTGTTTTGTAAGAAAAAAATGGGTGAATCTGTTTTTATATTTTTCGTAAGCCGCAAGGGTGTTTTTCTCCGCGTTCTCGCCTGCCCTTTCCTCATAAGCAAGAACAATAATCATTTTTTTCTTATCCCATTTTGCCTTAACCAAAGAATCCATAGTGGCTGAAATCACGCTAAAATCTTCTTTATAAAAAGGAAGTATCACCATCTGCCACAGATGATCGTATTTAAGATTTTTTAATCTTTCCTCCCAATCTAATTTCAGATAATGTTTCATCCTTTTCCAATTGGCGCGCAAATGGTAAGAAAGATAAATTGTTTTAACCAGCCAATATAAATCAAAAACAATAATAAAAAGGGCGACCCAGACCGGCGCCAGCCAGGCGCCCAAAAATATGCCAACCAAGGTGGCCCAGGTTAAAAGAGCGGGAATCGTTTCAAAAAAGCGGTAAAGCCTCCTCTCTTTCTTATTCTCCAAATCCCCCGCCCTGCCGATATTGAGATATTTATAATTCACCCCGTTAGAAATTTTATTTTTACTTATCATAAAACATAGTCTGCTCCCGTTAATTTCTAACGGGGTTCATGATTGCATTATACTCATAACAAGAGTATAATTTCAAACCATGAGCGCAAATTATATTAATATTATCGGTATTGCTGTTGCCCTGCTGTTGGCAGGATGGATTTTATGGATTGAAATAAGACTGAAAAAATTTTTTAAGGGCAAGAGGGCGCAAGATTTAGAAGAGGTTTTGATTTCCTTGAGAGATGATTTAAAAAAACTTAATATCAATCAAGAAGAAACTAAAAAATACCTGGAAACAGTGGAGCGGCGCCTGAAAAACAGCATCCAGAACGTAAACACCATTCGCTTCAACCCCTTTGAAGACGCTGGGTCAAACCAGAGTTTCGCTATTGCTTTTTTGAACGAGCATGGCGACGGAGTGGTGATTTCCAGTCTCTATTCCCGCGAGGGCGTGCGAATTTACGCCAAGCCGATCAAAAATTGCCAGTCAGAATACACTCTGACAGAAGAAGAAAAAGAAGCAATAAAAAAACCTGAATCATGAAATATGAAGCGCGAAACACAAAATTTGGTGCCGCGACCGCCTGTGGTCGCGGTAATGGGACACATTGATCATGGTAAATCAAAACTTCTTGATTATATACGCAAGAGCAATGTGGTGGAAAAAGAGGCCGGAGGCATCACCCAGCATATCGGCGCCTACGAGGCTGAAGTGAAATGCGATATTTCCCATAAACACGGCACAAGAAAGATAACCTTTCTTGACACGCCCGGACACGAGGCATTTTCCCAGATGAGAATAAGAGGGGCGAAAATCGCTGATGTGGCGATTTTGGTGATTGCCGCTGACGAAGGCGTAAAACCTCAAACTATGGAAGCGTATGAAGCCATAAAAAATGCCGGCATACCGTTTGTTGTCGCCTTGAATAAAATTGACAAGCCAAATGCCGATCCCGAACGGATTAAAACCCAACTTGCCGAAAAGCAAATCTTTGTCGAAGGTTACGGCGGAAATACGCCGGCCGTAAACATCTCTGCCAAGGCCGGCGAGGGAATCGATGACCTGCTTGATGTCGTCTTACTTCTGGCAGAAATGGAAAATTTAAAGGCAGACTCCCGGAAAACCGCATCAGGTATTGTCATTGAATCGAAAATCAGCCCGCGAAGAGGGATTTCCGCCACCTTGCTCATTCAAAACGGCGTCTTAAAAAAAGGAATGTTTGTGGTTTCCGGCTCCGCCTCTGGCGGAGCTTTGGCGCCAGTGCGAATCTTTGAAAACTTCCAAGGACTACCCTTGGAAGAGGCAAGTTTTTCCTCGCCGGTGAAAATCGTGGGTTTTGATAATATGCCAGAAGTTGGCGCTGAATTCAAAACCTTTAATTCTAAAAAAGAAGCTGAGGAAGCGGTAAAACTTGCGAAGGATGATCCTTCGCGCGCCGCGAAAGATCATCCTTCGCCGAAAACTTCGCCAGAAACAGAGGGAAAAATTGTCATTCCGATTATTATAAAAACCGACGTAACCGGCTCCCTTGAGGCCCTAGAAAAAGAAATTATGAAAATGGGGAGCGAAAATACAATAATAAATGTTTTACGCAAGGGTATCGGCAATGTCAACGAAGATGACACCAAACTCGCCTCCAGCGCGAAAAATCCGGTCATCTTGGGATTTAATATTGAAACTGACCTCTCGGCCAAAGAACTTGCCGAGAGATTCGGAATCATTATCTTCACCTCGAATATAATTTACAGAATAAGCGAATGGCTTGCTGAGGAGATTAAAAAAAGGGAGGAATCCGCCAGCTGGCGGACCAAAGAAGAAATTATCGGATTGGCAAAAATCATAAAAACTTTCAGCCGGACAAAAAATAAGCAGGTTGTTGGCGGAAAAGCTGTTTCAGGAAAAATTATCATCAACGCCAAATTTAAAATCAAAAGAAAAGACGCTGAGATCGGAGAAGGAAAAATCCTTGAACTTCAGCGCAATAAGATGCCAGTTAAAGAAGTTGATGAGGGTGATGAATTCGGAATGATGACGGAAAGCAAGATAGAAATTACCAAAGACGACGAAATAATTTTATCCCGTTAGAAATTCTATTTCTAAGGGGACCTGTTTTAGGAATTACCGCTAGAAATTTCTAACGGGATTTATGCGGATAGCGAGAATTGAACTCGCGTCATCTCGTTGGCAACGAGATATTCTGCCACTAAACTATATCCGCGCAATAAAAATATTCTAGCATGCCCTCGAGAGGATTTGAACCTCTAATCCTTTTCAGGAACAGCGTTCTAAGCGCTGCGCGTATGCCAATTCCGCCACGAGGGCTTATTTTTTTATCCGCCCACAAGGAATTGAACCTTGAACCTTCTCCTTAAGAGGGAGCTGCTCTGCCAGTTGAGCTATGGGCGGAAAAATGCCCGAGGTGGGATTTGAACCCACATCCCTTGCGGGACACGATTTTAAGTCGTGCGCGTAAACCAGTTCCGCCACTCGGGCAATAAGGCCTAGGCCGGAATCGAACCGGCGCATAGCTGTTTTGCCCGCCCGCCAACGCTTGAGCCTGAGGTCACGGTGGGAATTGCACCCACGTATAGGAGTTTTGCAGACTCCTGCCTTACTACTTGGCTACGTGACCACGTTGGCGAAAGCGGGCGGGCAGACAGCTGCGTTACCTCTTCGCCACTAGGCCATACTCTTACTACTTGCTTGCCCGCCAAAGCTTTAGCGTCGGCGGGGCTACGCGGCCGTCTTTTTTAATAACTCTTCTATATGCCTTTCCATTTTTATTTCATTGTCTATTTCAAAAGAAACCTTGGGGAGAAATCTTATTTTAAGGCGCGGGTTGATGAAATCGCGGAATTCGCCCTCTTTGTTTTTTAACAAACCCAGAATATCTTTTTCTTTATCCTCCGGAAAAACACTGATAAAAACTTTTGCCGAACGCAAATTGGAAAATATCTCCGCCCGAGTCGCTGTCACTATCGCGCCTGATAAAATATTTCTTTTTATAAAAGAGCCGGCCAGTTCTTTTAATAATGAATTGATTTTCTCCTGCCGCAAGGTCATTATATCAATTAATTTACATTATTCTTTGTTATTATTCAAGTATTGTTCAAGTAAATCAGCTAATTTTAGTTAATTAAAATGGTTACGATTTTCAGCGATCGCCAGACATTTAAACCATTTTTGGGCGGTAAAAAATTTGACTTTTTCTGGCTGGTTTGGTATAATTTCAGGCAGAAAATAGAGTTGTCCTCGGAACGTTTTACGTTCTTTGACAACTGAATAAGTATAAAAAACTCAGTGAAATAAAGGAGGATGCGATGAAATGGTTAAAAAAAATATTGAATGAATTAGGAGAATGGAGGAAAAACCGTTTGATTAACAAAAAAGAACGGTTAATCCTGAAAAATGAAATCGAGGAACTCAAAAAGAAAGAAAAAAAAGATTTGATTTTCTGGAGAGTAGTAGTAACGGCGTATCTTGTCTTTTTTGCTGCCGAATATTTCCTGTTGTCCGACTATACCTTTTATGTCAGGGGTAGAGATTGGAACTGGGGATGGGCAATTTTCTTCGCCCAAATGTCCTACACTCTCTTGAGCCTGCGTATAGTAGGACCGACAGAGCTCGGGGCAATACTTTTCTTTGGCAGGCCTATACGCGACGTGGGTTCCGGATTGAAGTTCGTTCCGTTTCTTGTATGCCAGCTGGTAAAGAATCCAAGAACTATTATTGAGACTGAACTTCCGGCCCGGCCCGAACTAATATTCAGAACTAAGAGAGGAGAAGAAGAAGTTGTGCCAAAAGATTTGCTGGCGCTCGGATACAAACCTCCAATCAGAGTTCAATTTGGGTGGCCGGAGATCGAACTAAACACAAAAGATCTTGATGCCAAAATCAATGATTCTAAAATCGAAAAAGGCGAACGCGACAAAGCCGAAAAGACTAAAAAACTCTACGACACTCTGAATGCTCTTATAATGAACAACAAAATCAAGAGTGATCCGTTAAATATCCGTATGACTGCGGAAACCCCTCTTGTAGTTCGGTTAAGAATCAGAAGTCTCAGCGAGTTTTTGAGAACATTCGGCTCGTTAGATAAGGCAATTGATCAGATACAAGACATTGCAGTAGCGATGCTAAACCGGGAGTTTTCAAAAATCACTCCTGCGGTCGCGCAACATAATCTCGGAACGTTCAGTGAGCTTATCAGAGATGAGATCATTGAAAGAATAGAAAAGATAGAAAGCGAAAAGAAAAGCAATCGTAGTATGGATATTGTAACAGTGCTCTTACGACCTTTCATTTACAGCCATGAGCTTAATGAGGACCTTCAAAAAGCGGCGCAAGAGCGAGCGAAAAAGCAGGCAACTATTACCGCCGCCCAAGCCAAGAAAGAAAAAGATACAATTGAGGGCAAAGGCGAAGGAGCCAAAGAAAAAGCCATTCTTGGCGGCCGGACAGCTGGCCTGATGAATATGGCGAAAGAACTCGGAATTTCCCCAACAGCAGTGCTTGGCGCAGAAACAGCAAGGGCAATCACTGACAACCCGGGCCAAAAAACAGTTATTATTGGCCAAAAAGGATTCAGCGACTTAGTGGGCGTGGCTGCGGCAGTACAAGAAACGCTTACAGAGAAGAAAGGAGGAGAAAAATGATACTTCCATTAATATTTTTCTCGCTGTTCACCGCCTTAGTCTTTTATCTGCGGTGGCGCAATCAACAGCCCAAAAAAGAAGAAGTTCCTTCAGCCCCTTCAGAAAAAGAACCGGCGAAAAAGCCGAGAAAGAAGATAAAATTGTGCAGATGGGGTACAGCAGGAGTGGTGGTAGCGCTTATCACCACTGGCATCGTTTACCATCTCCTCGCGCCAAAGATACCGGCGGTGGACTACATTGAGGAGGCAATCTGGCTGACGGATGAAAATCCCACAGCCACTATATCCCTCCAGCCAAACTGCTGGTCAAAAAAAATCTGTCTTCCTCCTTCTAGAAAGTTTCTCGTTGATATAAGCGAGAAACTGGAGGGGATAAAGTTCTGGGACGGAACAGAGTGGGATAGAGCCACTCTGGTCAAGTATCTCAAAGAAACAGACGGGTGGATGGGGAAAATTCCTCATTCCACCTTCAGACTTCGTGGCCAAGGAGAAGCCACAATAACTATTTGAAGAAAGGCGGATCCCGTTAAACGGGACCCGCCTCTTTTATTTCATCAAGAAATACCTCTACCTCCAAAAACTCGCCAAAACGTTCATTAAGCCAAAAACGCCGAACATTATGAACAGGCCGATCAGCCCCCAGATGATGTGTTTCTTGCCTGTTTCTCTTTTTTCCTCATTAGCCGCGCCGGCAATATACTCAAACACGCCATAAAGAAAAACCACCAGGGCAATGGCAATCATCAACCCGACAAGGGGATTCACTATCGTGGTATTAATATTTTTAATAAGGGTATCAGCCATAAAAAATAAAATCTATTTCAATTTCGGTATTGGAGGCGGCGTCCCTGTTTGGAGAGAAAAAGTGTTTAAAAGAATCCACACCAATCCCCACACAGCCACCATCACGAACAAGCCGATGATGCCGTAAATCATGACATCTTTTCCCTCTTTTCTCTTGGTTTCATCGCCTGCGCTAGTGATGAATTTAAGCACGCCGTACAAAAACACCACCACAGCCACGCCGATTAAAAGAGGAACAACATCGTTGAGAATGCCTATGACTCTATCTATAAGACCAGAGAAAGTACTCATTGTTCCCGCTGATGATCTTCCCAATCCTGACCTTTCTGCCGCCAATGCCAATAAAGATGAAAAAATCATAAATTTTTATTACGGCAAGCTAGGACCTTGAACAGGACCGCCTCCCAAGCCAAAGGTGCTTATAAGAACATTCACCAGCCCCCACACAGCCACCATCACGAACAAGCCAATGATGCCGTAGATCATGACATTTCTCGCCTCTGTTCTTTTTTCCGGGTCGCCGCCGCTAGTAATGTATTTGATCACGCCGTACAAAAACACCACAACAGCCACACCGATTAAAAGAGGAACAACAGCATTGAGCACGCCTTTAATAGTGCCAATGACACCAATTGCGTCTGCTCCCAGCGCCAGAAACGGCGCAAAAGCCAATCCTAATGGAATAATTTTTTTAACCATTTTCATTTTACTTATTACTTTTTACTAATTACTTATTACTAATAAATCTCGACCATTTATTTTAAACCTTGAATTGTTCCTGCTATTGCGCTGGCAATGACCCAGGCGCCTAATAAAATGGCTGTGCCGATCATTGTCCACATAAAGGTTGTTTTCGCTTTTTTCAATTGCTCCTCGCTTCCTCTGGCAGTGACAAAGAGCAGGCCGGAATAGATGATAAAAATGGCGGCAATGGGAATGCCAATCTGGGCAGCCAGTTTGGCGATTGCCTCTACTAGTTGGCTGAATGATTTGTCTCCCAGGGGATTTATTAATGTTAAGGAGGTTGACGGAGGCGGTGTTTCGCCCCCGATTCTCTCTTGACCTCTAACTAAAATTGGCAATGTCAAAACTATACTTATAATAGCCCAAAAAATGGCTTGCTTCAATATATTTTTTATGTGGATAATTTTGATTTTTGATTTTTTTAACATGATGGTATGGCATTCCATGGTCCAAATGGGAATTTAAAACCTCCGCTAACCAATGCTTTTATTATTGTATCAATAATCAGGACGCCTGCAAAGACTATGACTAAGCCCCAGAGGGTGAACCAGAGGGCCTGCTTGCCTTTTTTAAGTTTTTCCTCTGACCCGCCAGAAGTTAAAATCATCACCCCGCCGTAAATCAAGACTATCACTCCCAATGGCATGGCAATGTCAATGCTCAGAAATTTTATAATATTATTCACACTCATAAAAAGATGGCAGATTTCACACTTTGGCAAAGTCCCCCACCCGCAAGGAACAATGCTTTTAATGCCGCTCTTTGGAGAAGTATAAGTGCCGCCTTCAGTGCTAGTGCCTCCAGTGTCAGTGCCTTCAGCGCCTCCAGTGGCGCCGTCTCCAGTAGGCGGTAATACAATTGGTTTTTCTTCTTCTTTAGGTTTTTCTTCTTCTATCGGCTTTTTAACACACTCGCCTGTTTTTTCATCTAACATAAGGCCTAATTTTTCCCATTCCCATATTGGCCGATCGCACCCAAGCGTTGAAGTAGGAAGGTCTGTGCCTTTAGTTGTCCTAAAACTCCAAACATAATCAGAGGCCAGATGATTGCCTGCCAAATCCTTGACGCCAGTGGTTATGGTGACAATATATTTATTATCATACGCTAGATTGCCGTATGGCTTAAGAAAGGCCTTTTTTTCTGAAAGCGAATAACTCTCCTCTCCTTCAATAGTCATTCCTGATTCATTCTTCAGATTAAAATTATTGCCATTGATGGTTGTTGGATCAATGTCTTTGTCAAAATAAGCGGTGATAGTGGGCCTTTGAGAAACATTAGTGCTGCCACTCGAAGGATAAACTGAAGTTATGGTCGGAGCGGCGGCATTCGCTGCGCTCAAATTCAAAATTAAAAATGTAAAACTCAAAATGACAATGAAAAATGTAAAATTTTTAAATTTTAAATTGTAATTTTGCATTTTGATTTTTTAATTTTTATTTTTTAAGCAATTCTTCCAATTGCACTTTTGCCGCTCCCACTGCCTCGGAAATGCGCGCTCTGCCTGTTGCTGTTGATTCTATCATATTCTTAAAAATCTCATAAACCGCCTCAGGATCTGGCTCCAGCCAGGTTCGAGACATTATTGAAGATTTGTAAATTACCGAAAGCAAGGGGTCTTTGGCGCCTCCTCCCAAAACATCGCGCCTGCTAGAACCCAATCCCATTGCCTCGGAAAAACTCTTACTGAAATCTTTGTCCGTTAATTTCGCAAAAGCCCAAAAAGCCGGCTGTTTTTTAAGAGAACTTTTTGAAATCACCGCGCTGTAAATTTTCCCAAAGGTCGCCTTAATTTTACCATCCCTAATCTGCGGCGCCTCGCTAATATCAAAATTCAAATGAGGATTTTTTTCTCTGATACTTTCAATCTCGCTGGCGTAACCGAAATACATTGCCAGAGAACCATTGGTAAAGGCAATACTGGAGTCAGGCAGGGCCCGATTCCAGGTATAGGACGCTTTTTTGGGATTGGAAAATTCGTTAAAAAATCTTATGGAACTCTCCACGGGATCAAGCAAGGTCTCTCCCCTCTTTCCTAAAAAAACTTCCAAGGTGCCGCTTTTTATAATGGGATTGCCGGTTTGCAAAATCAGCATGGAAACAATGTCTTTGGCATTTTTCACATTTCGGAATTCTCCCATGGCCGTTCCGGCCTGAATGACATTTCCCGCCTCGTCTTTTTTGACAAGAATCTGAACATTTGTTAAAAACTCGTCCCAGTACTGCGGCGGTTTGGCAATGCCGGCTGAGGAAAAAAGGTCGCGGTTCCAGTATAAAATAAGAGGGTCAACAGCCAAGGGAAAACCGATGATGCCTCCGCCAGCTGGCGGATTGACATCAATCAAAAGTTCGGCTGAATCAATAAAAGTATCTCTGAAAGTTCTCTCGTTATAAGATTCAAAGGGAAGAATATAAACTTTGTCTTTATTTTTTAAAACAGCATCCTGGGTCAGAAACCAGAGATCAGGCCCGGCGCCGGCGGCCAGGGCGTTGAGAAGCTCGTTTTCATAACCCGGAGATTTTTTTTCCGAATAATTTATTTTAAACAAATCATTATTTGTCTCGTTTAATTCCGACAACAAAGGCGCCAATTTCTCCTGGGAAAAAATTCCCCAGAGCGAAATTTCCTCGCCCGCTCCCCCGCCCTCTTTTTTAAAGCCAGGCAGGATGCCGGCAAAAATCAAAACCGCAATGACACCCACGATGACAAAAACCGCTATGATGATGATTTGGAATTTAGACATGCTTCACGAATATTAATCCATAATGATGCTCGCCTGGTTCAAATTCTTTATCCAAAACAAAGCCCTGCTCCATAAAAATTTTTTTAGCCTCGTCTTTTTTTACAACATCATCGGGCCGCGGCCCAAGGTTGCCGAATGACTCCGACCATTCGATAACCGCCACCCTCCCCTTGTTTTTAAGAACACGAAACGCCTCTTTTGCCACTGCCAGCCGGTTTCCCGCCTGAAAAAGGATATTGGAAATAATCACAAAATCAACGGAATCAGGAGCCAGGCGCGAACCTTCGGAATTTTCCAAATCAGTCCACACAAATTCAATATTGTTTAAATTATGGAGTCTGGCGCCGCTCTTTACCGATTCCAAAAGTTCCTTTTGCACGTCAATGGCAAAAACCTTGCCAAGGTCAGCCACAATTTTTGCCGCAGCCAAAGTGTAATGGCCCGAGCCGCAACCAAAATCCGCCACTATCATCCCTGGCTCCAGATTAAAATTTTTAATAACTTCCTCTGGTCGAACAAATGCCATATTATAAACATGTTAACGACGCTATTGAATCTCCTGCTTTTAATTTCATAATCCTCACGCCCTGGGTTTGCCGGCCGAGCACCGGAATGCCGCTAATGGGAGTCCTGATCACCTGGCCTTTTTGGGAAATGGCGATTATTTCTTCGAATTCCGGATTGATCACTTCGGCAATCATCAGGGCGCCGGTTTTTTCCGTAATCTTGGCTGTCTTGATACCTGTTCCGCCCCGTTTCTGCAGGCGATAATTCTTGATATTCGTCTTTTTGCCAAATCCCTTTTTACTCATTGTCAAAAGAAACAAATCCTTGTCTTTTGGCCTCACTGCGTCCGCGCCCACCAGTTCATCTCCGCCAGCTGGCGGACTGGATAATTTCATTCCCCGCACTCCGCCGGCTGTTCTGCCCATCATCCGAACATCTGATTCCTTAAACATAATGGACTGCCCTTTTTTGGTTGCCATAATCACATAATCTCCTTTGGAAACAAAAAATGTAAATTTTAATTCATCGTCTTTCTCTAACCGAATAGCCACAATCCCGTTTCTTCTCACATCCTTAAAACTCGAGGTATCCACTTTTTTAATTATACCTTTTTTGGTGACCATAACCAAACTGGCCAGTTGTTCTTTCGCCGTTTTTGAAAAAACAAGCGCCGAGGTGATTTTTTCATCTCCGGATAAAGAAAGGTAATTCATTATTGATTTGCCCTTGGTGGCTCTTTTTCCCTCCGGCAAATCGTACATCTTGACCTGATAAGCCTTTCCTTTGTCAGTAAAGAATAAAATATCGTCATGGGTGTTGGCAGTGATGAAAATATTCACAAAATCCTCTTCCTTTGTATCCATATCAACCACGCCCATTCCTCCCCTTTTCTGCGCCTTGTAAGATTCGGGATCCGTCCGCTTGACATAGCCGCCTCTGGTCAAAACCATCACCTGTTCCTTTTCGGGAATAAGGTCTTCGGCTGACATTATTTTGGCGGCTCTGGAGACAATTTTTGTCTTGCGCTCGTCGCCGTATTTATTTTTGATCTCAATCAGTTCCTCCTTTGTCTTTTTGAGAATCTTTTTCGGATCAGCCAGAAGAGCCCGCAATTCCTTAATCAATTTAAGTTTTTCTTTCAGTTCCTCTTCTATCTTCTGGCGCTCCAAACCGGCCAAAGTCTGCAGTTTCATTTCCAAAATGGCCGTTGCCTGCCTGTCCGAAAATTTAAATTTCTCCATTAATTTTTTATGGGCAATGTCTTTGTCGCCAGAGGATTTAATAGTCTTGATAACGGCGTCAATATGGTCAAGGGCCTTTTTTAACCCCTCCAAGATATGGCTGCGCTCAAGCGCGCGGTTTAAATCAAAACGCGCCCTTCTCTCTATCACGATTTTTCGGTGCTCAATAAAATATTTCAGAATTTCCTTAAGCCGGAGAACCTGGGGCTGGATGCCGTCAATCAGGGCAATCATGTTAAAATGGTAAACTTTTTCCAAATCCGTATGCTTGTACAAATTGTTTAAAATTTTCTGGGGGCTGGCCCCGGTCTTCAAATCAATGGCAATGCTCATCCCCTCTCTGTCTGATTCGTCCCGAATATCTCTTATGCCTTCCAGTTTTTTATCATTAACCAATTCCGCCATTCTCATAATCAATTCCGCCTTGTTCACTTGATAGGGAATGGAAGAAATTATTATCTGAAATCCGCCAGAGGCGGAGCCTTTGGCGGATTTTTCCACAATCTCTGCTTCGCCCCTGGTGACAATCCCGCCCCGGCCCGAGGCATAGGCGGTTTTGATGTCTTTGGGATTAAAAATCAGTCCAGCTGTGGGGAAATCCGGACCTTTGATAAATTGCATCAGATCGTCAGTGGAGGCCTCGGGATTGTCAATATAATGGACAAGGCCGTCAATCACCTCGGAAAGATTATGAGGGGGAATATTTGTGGCCATTCCCACGGCAATGCCCAGACAGCCGTTGATGAGAAGCTGGGGAATATTGGCTGGCAAAACCTCCGGCTCTTTCAGGCGGCTGTCATAATTCGGCCTGAAATTAACAGTGTCTTTTTCAATGTCCTTGAGCATCTCATCTGCCAGTGCTGTCACTCTGGCTTCAGTGTAGCGGTAGGCAGCTGGCGCATCACCGTCAATCGAACCCCAGTTGCCCTGGCCGTCAACCAGCGGATAACGCATCAAAAAATCCTGCGCCATTCTGGCCATGGCGTCGTAGAGAGCGGCGTCGCCATGGGGGTGGTATTTGCCCAAGGCGTCTCCCACAATGGCTGCTGATTTTTTGAATTTTGCGGAATGATTGAGGCCGGCCTCGTACATGGTGTAAAGAATCCGGCGGTGCACAGGCTTAAGGCCGTCGCGCACATCAGGCAGGGCGCGGGAAACAATGACAGACATGGCGTAATCCAGGTAAGAGACGCGCATTTCCTGAACAATGTCCGTGGCAATGATTTTATTTTCTTTTTTCTTTATATCCATATTTACTGATTACTAATTACTTGTTTTATCTTCTCCATCACTTCTTTGATTCCCGCAGCTGACGCGTCAAAACCTTCTTTTACAAGATTTTTAAACACCATAAAAGGAGCATAGTCAGCCTGATTCTGCCCCTTCGGCCTTAAAGAAATTTTAAAAATAGAAATCCAGACGACAATGACTATAAAAAAAATCACCGCCATGCTGATAAATAAAATTTTTTTTCGCACCGGCTCCGGTTTTTTCTGCAAATTTTCAATTTTATCCAGAATGGACATAAAATTTAACTGACTACTGACTACTGATTACTATAACTTGGGTTTCTTCCCCTAAATCTTTTTTCTTGATGGTCAATTTTTCCACGGGCTTGATGCTTCCGTTTCCAAATTCCTTTAAAAATTTTTTCAAATCGCTTTCTTTATAATGCATGGGGATGGCGATCTTTGGCTCTATTTGGGCGACAAATTGGCCTGCCCTTTGGCCGTCATCTTCAGAAACAGGAATAAAAAGAATATCAACCTCGGCAATCTCCTCTTTTATCTCCGGCTTGATTTCTTTTTCCTTAAACCTACCCAGATGGCAAAGAGAGATGTCTTCAAATATAAGAACATATATAGTATTCAATCCATCAAATAATCCTTTTATGGTAAGGCCTTTGATTTCGTATTCGCCCGGGCTATCAATGACAAACAGCTGGCTTCCCTCTTCCTTGGCGGGAATGTTTTCCCAGCCGTTGTAATCTTTATGATTGGCGCTTATTAAAACCGCATCTGCCGCGAAACGCGGCGACTTAAATTCCGATTCTTTTGAGGGCGGATTAAAAACAAGCACAGTCTCCCCGGACTGCACCTTAAAGCAGGAGGCGCCGTAATAGGTAATTATCATAATTGAATGATAGCAAAATTTAGGAATAAATTCAAATCGAAAAACCGACATTATAAGTCGGTTATAACTAATCAAGAAAAAATGGTGCGTATTTTTGGCGGTCGCCAGATATGTGAACCATTTT
>JACQXW010000021.1 GCA_016208535.1 Candidatus Terryibacteriota bacterium | reverse complement strand
TCCTTGCCACATCAACCAGTTTAACCTCATGTCTAATAATCGGCATTATCCATCTTAATCTTTCCTCTTTAATTGTTTTTGCCATACATATTGCCATTTCCCCATTTTAGAGGAAACCGCCATATGTGTGTGCACATTACCAATCTCATTTGACACAAATATAAATTTCCTATAAAATAAAGAAAAATATGGAAAATCTCACAAAAACGCAGATTGTTTTATTGACTTTACTGGTCAGTTTTATGACCTCTTTGGCAACCGGGATTGTCACAGTCAGTCTGATGAGTCAGGCGCCGGCGCCGTTCACCCAGACAGTGCATAAGGTGATTGAAAAAATAACACCCATTCCGCTGACGCCGGAAGAGAAAAAGCCGGAACAAAACCAAAATAATAATGCGCAGATATACAACGGCCAGGAAGAAGCCTTGGTGAAAATGGTCAAAGACATTTCTCCATCTGTGGCAAGCGTTGTGGCGACAAAAGACATTCCGGTGATAGAAGAATATTACATCAACCCCTTTGGGGACATTTTTCCTGATTTTCAAATTCCGCAATACAAGCAAAAGGGCACTGAGAAAAAACAGGTTTCCAGCGGCACCGGCTTTTTTGTTTCCAGAGACGGCTTGTTGGTTACTAATAGGCATGTGGTTGAAGATGCTGATGCAGATTATTCGATAATCATGACTAACGGCCAAAAATTGGATGCAAAGGTTTTGGCCCGGGATCCGTTTCAGGACATAGCTATTTTGAAGGTTGAAGGTAGTTCGCCAACTGGCGAATTCAAGCCAATTCCGCTCGGCGACTCTGACAGCCTCAATGTCGGCCAGACTGTTATTGCCATTGGCAACACCTTGGGAGAATTTCAGAACACGGTTTCAGTCGGGATAATTTCCGGTTTGCACAGGAGCATAACAGCCGAAGGCGCGTTATCCGGGCCGGTAGAACTGCAAGAATTGATTCAGACTGACGCGGCCATCAATCCTGGGAATTCCGGCGGGCCGTTGCTTGACATATTCGGCCGGGTGATAGGTATCAATGTTGCAGTGGCGCAGTCAGCGGAAAATGTCGGTTTTGCCCTGCCGATAAACGTCGCCAAAAGGGATATTGCCGATGCCAAGGAATTCGGAAAGATAAAGTATCCGTACATAGGCATAAGATACAAGGTTGTTGAAAACGGCGTTCAATTGGTAAAAGGTCCGGGTGACGAGCCAGCCATAGATCCGAATGGGCCAGCGGAAAAAGCCGGTCTTAAAGAGGGAGACATTATCCTTGAGGATATAGGCTTATTATTGAGCAAGTATCGCGTCGCTGACACAGTGGCTCTTAAAATCCTGCGCGACGGAAAAGAGATGACAGTGAGTGTAATTTTAGGCGAACGCCCGGAGAATCTTTAGAAATTAGAAATTTAAATTGTATGCCCCCATTTTCAAATTTCACAATCAAGGCCCAGGAGGCTGTGCGGAGAGCGCATGAACTGGCCATGGAAAGAGGACAGAATCATATTGATGTTCTGCATCTTTTGGCTGGTTTAACTCTGCAGGAGGACAGCCTGGTTATTGCCATTCTTGAAAGAATGGGGATAGATATTGTTTTTCTTACAGATTCCATTATGGACAACTTGAGCGACCGCGAGCGTTCCAGCCTGCTCACGCCATCCTATCAGATTTATCTCACGCCCGAATTGGCGAAAGTTTTTGAAACTTCGCATCGAATCGCCCTTTATCTGAAGGATGATTACGTTTCCACCGAGCATCTTTTTTTGGCGCTTTTGGAAATTCCCTCCAGGGCCAAAGAAATTTTAAACAAATTCAAAATAGATAAAGAAGGTGTCTTGGAAATTCTGAATCAGCTCAGGCAGGCAAAAATTACGGATGTTGAGCCGCAAGGAAGATCAGGATTTTTTGAAAAATACAGCCGCAATCTGACCAAGTTGGCGAAAGAGGATAAACTTGACCCGGTTATCGGCCGGGAGGAAGAGATCAGAAGGGTGATGCAAATTTTGAGCCGAAGGACAAAAAATAATCCCATCTTGGTGGGCGAGGCCGGGGTTGGTAAGACAGCCATTATTGAGGGGCTTAGCTCTAGAATTAGCCAAGGCGACGTGCCGGAGACATTGAAAGATAAACAGGTAATTTCTTTGGATTTGGCCGCCCTGGTTGCAGGCACAAAATACAGGGGAGAATTTGAAGAGCGTTTAAAGACAGTGATACGGGAAATAGAAAAATCAGCCGGCAAAATCATTCTTTTTATAGACGAGATCCACACCATCATTGGCGCCGGTGCGGCAGAGGGAGCCATTGACGCCTCCAATATGCTCAAGCCGGCCTTGGCCAAAGGAGATTTGCGCGCCATCGGAGCCACGACCTTAAAAGAATATCAGAGGCATATTGAAAAAGATCCTGCTTTGGCGCGAAGATTCCAGCCGGTTTATGTTGACGAGCCGTCCTTAGACAATGCTGTGGCCATTTTGCGGGGACTGAAAAGGAAATATGAATTGTATCACGGAATTCGCATCACTGATGAGGCCATTCGCGCGGCTGTCCAATTTTCCAGCCGTTATATCGCAGACAGATTTCTGCCGGACAAAGCCATTGATCTGATTGACGAAGCTTGTTCCGCTCTGAGACTGGAATTGGATAGCATGCCGGAAGAACTTGATGTTGCCTACAGGCAGATCACAAAATTAGAAATTGAAAAAGAGGCTTTAAAAAAAGACGAGAGCGAAAAGCCTCAAAAAAGAATCAAGGAGATAGAAAAGGAAATAAACAATCTTAAGGAAAAGATTTCTCATTTGGAAATCAAATGGAGAAGCGAAAAAGAGGTTATAAATTCTATCGGCAAACTAAAGAAGGATTTAGAGGTCTACCGTTTGGAGGCAGACAATGCCGAGCGCCGGGCCGACTTGGCGCGGGTGGCTGAATTGCGTTACGGAGCCATTCCCCAAATGGAGAATCAGCTGCAAACAGAGGAAAAGAGATTAAAGAAATTGCAGGTCTCGCGCCGAATCCTGAAAGAAGATATCACTGAAGAGGATATTGCCTCGGTTGTTTCAAGATGGACCGGCATTCCAGTATCTAGGATGCTGGAAACAGAGGCGGAGAAACTTTTGAAGATGGAAGAGATTCTTCAGAAGAGGGTGAGAGGTCAAAATGAGGCCATTTCCAAAATCAGCAATGCTGTGCGCCGGTCGCGGGCCGGAATTTCCTACGAGGACAGGCCTATCGGTTCCTTTATGTTCCTTGGCCCGACCGGAGTGGGCAAGACTGAGCTGGCAAAGACCTTAGCAGAATTCATGTTTAATGACGAGAAATCATTGATCAGGGTTGACATGTCTGAATATATGGAGCGCCACACGGTTTCCAAAATCATCGGTTCCCCCCCGGGTTATGTGGGATATGAAGAAGGCGGACAACTCACAGAGCTCATCAGGCACCGGCCGTATTCAGTTGTGCTTTTTGACGAGATTGAAAAGGCTCATCCCGAGGTTTTTAATATAATGCTTCAGATTCTTGATAATGGAAGATTGACAGACGCCAAGGGCAGGCATGTCAATTTTAAGAATACGATTCTGATTATGACTTCCAATATCGGCTCCGATTATATTCGGCAGATGGGAACACTCGGTTTTATGACTGAAGAAAAAGAGAATGAAAAAAAAGAGAATGAATTAAAGAGCAAGATTAGAGAGGCCCTGGAAAACAAATTCAGGCCCGAGTTTTTGAACCGGCTGGATGAAATCATTATCTTCAATACTCTCACGCCCCGGGACATTGAAGATATTGTCAAAATTCAGATTGATTTTGTCGCCAAGAGATTGAAAGAGAAAGGAATTAATTTGAAAATCTCGGCGTCAACCCTTTCTTTTTTGGCGAAAGAAGGATATAATCCCCATTATGGCGCCAGGCCCTTGAAGCGCTTGATCCAGAATAAGATTTTAAACAAGGCGGCTGAGTTTATTGTGAGCGCTAGGGCAAAAGAGGGGAGTGTGATGATGGTGGATGTAAAAAATAGTGAAATAATACTTGAGGTGAAAAAAAGAGAAAAGGTTAAAAAAGAAGAGGTAAAAGAAAAGATTAAAATCTAGGGTAGGTGGCGGAGCGGTCAATCGCACCAGACTGTAAATCTGGCGGCCTGACGGCCTTCGGGGGTTCGAATCCCTCCCTACCCATAAAATAATTTATGAGTCAGGAAAATTTAATAAAATTACAATGTAAAACCTGCAAACGTGTAAATTATTGGAGCAGAAAGAACAAGAAAAAAGTTGAGCGCAAAATCGAGCTTAAGAAATTTTGCAATTGGTGCAGAAAACAGACGATGCATAAGGAGGTGAAGAAGTAAAATTGGGGGTGTGGTTCAGTGGTAGAATTTTTCTCTCCAAAAGAAAAGACCAGGGTTCGATTCCTTGCACCCCCGAATCCATCTCGTTTTTGGCATAAATTTTTTGAACCAAGTCATCTGGCGTTTGGCGTATTGCCGGTTTTCTATAATCATTCTTTTTAACATCTCATTTTTAGTAATCTCGCCCCGTAGCAACATTGCTGGATATTTGTATTCAAAACCGAGTTCGTAAAGCCGTTTCCAAGATAATCCTGAATCGCGGAGTTTTTTTGTTTCTTTAATTAGACCAAGTTTTAACATTTTATTAATCCTTTTTTCTATTCTCCTTTTTAATTCTTTTTCCGGCAGTTTAATGCCTATAAGGGTATAGCTTTCAGCTTTCAGCTTTCGGCTTTCAGCTTCTGACGGCTGGTGACTGATGGCTGACGGCTTCATTTTCGCTATCTCTATTGCCCTAATCAGCCGCCTGGGATTATGTCTATCTATATTTCTTGCCCGTTCAGGATTTAATTTTTTCAGCATTTTAAATAATTCCTCGGTTGTTTTTCTTTCCAGTCGCTTTCTTAATTTCCAATCAGGTTTTACTTTGGGGATATTGATTCCGCCGGTTATGGCGCTTATGTAAAATCCGGTTCCGCCGCAGATGATAGGCGTTTTTCCGCGAGATATAATATCTTTAATCGCTTTCTCCGCGCATTTTTTGAAATCCAAGGCGGTAAAAACCTTTTTCGGAGAAACAATATCAATGCAGTGATGTTTTATGCCTTGCATTTCTTTTTTTGTAATTTTTCCACTACCGATATCCAATCCTTTATAAACCTGCCGCGAATCAGCGGAAATAATTTCACCCGCCATTTGGCGGGCGAGCCTTACGGCTAATTCGCTTTTTCCGGAGGCAGTAGGGCCAAGAATTACTACGATTTTATTTTTTTGGGTTTGCGATTTCATTTAATATTTTCCAGCGTCGTTTTTTCTCCTTAATCGACACGTCATCCTTCATTTTTGCCGCCGGGGTGCCGGGGCGGGGAGAGTATTTGCCGATATACGCTTTGCTGAATTTTAATTCTTTAAATAATTTTACCGTGTTCTGAAATTGTTTTTCTGTTTCACTGGGAAAGCCGACAATGATATCAGTGGAAATTTTTATATCTGGAACCGCCTTACGGATTTTTTTGATAAGTTTTTTGTAGCGGCCGACGGTGTATTTGCGGTTCATTTTTTTAAGTATCATATTATCTCCCGATTGCGCTGGCAGATGAATTTCTCTGGAAACTTTTTTGCATTCAGCGATAGTTTTTATTAATTCATCAGAAAAATCTTTGGGATGAGATGACATAAAATGAATTTTAAAATCGCCAGCAATATCGTTGATTGTTTTTAATAATTTTAGAAAATCATATTTATAGCTGTTCACATTTTGTCCTAACAGCCAGATTTCTTTAATCTTATTTTTTAGAGCGTTTTTTACGTCTTTTATAATATTTTTTGCCGGCCGCGAGCGCTCGCGGCCGCGGGTATAGGGCACGGCGCAATAGGTGCAGAAGTTATTACAGCCGGTCATAATCGGGATGTAGGCCACATTAGAACCAGAGCCAATAGGCACTAGGTCAAAATATTCATCCGGATGCCAGAATTCGTCAATTTTATCTTTAAGTTTTCTTTTATCTACTTCAAGCACGCAACCAGCCAAAATTATTTTTTTATTTTTCCAGCCCGAGGCTGGTCGGCCTTGGGCCGATAATTCTCTTATTCTGCCGTACACGCGATCAATCGCCGATTGCCGCACCGAGCAAGCGTTAATAACAATAAGGTTGGCTGACTTCGGTTTAGCCACCATTTTATATCCGCTCATTTCCAATTTCCGCGCAATGCGCTCGCTGTCTGCCAAATTCGCCTGACAGCCAAAGGTGATGATGTGATAGGTTTTTGCCATTATGCCCAGGAGAGGGATCGAACCTCCATGGGATTGCTCCCACACGATTTTGAGTCGTGCGCGTCTGCCAATTCCGCCACCCGGGCAATGTTTTATTTTAAACTATCTAATAACTTTCTGCCAACCCCGCTTTTTAAAAATATTTCTCTTTTTCGCGCTTCTTTATAATTATTAAATTCTTCGGTTAAAATTAATTCAAATGGTCTAAATCCTTTCGTGCTCAAATTAAAACCATTATTATGTTGCTCAAATCGTTTTTTAATGTTCTTTGTTATACCCACATATCTGAATTTCTTATTTTTACTTTCTATAATATATAAAAATATCATACGATTTTGAGTTTATGCGCCGTAGGCGAATCGTGCGCGGTCGCCAAAGGCGACTAAATCTGCCAACTTGCCCGCCTAAGGCGGACTTGCCCGCCTTCGGCGGGTTCCGCCACCCGGGCAAGAAAAACTATTTTTTAAATATATCAAATTTGCATTTCAAAATCAATTTTTATAAAATAAAATTATATGAACAAACCAAAAAGATATGAAAGAATTTTTTGGATAGAGATTGATAAAATCAAACCCAATCCCATGCAGCCGCGGCAAGATTTTGACGACAGCCGGCTTCACGACCTCGCGGAATCAATCAGGCAATACGGAGTTCTCCAGCCCCTCCTTGTCACCAGAAAGGAAATTGAAACCAAAAGGGGAACTGATGTGGAATACGAACTCATCTCAGGCGAGCGCAGATTGCGGGCCAGCCAGATTGCCGGTCTCATTCAGGTCCCCATCATCATCCGCGACGACACAGAGGATAAAATTAAATTGGAACTTGCCATTATTGAAAATCTTCAGCGCGAGGACCTCAATCCCATTGAGCGGGCCAAGGCCTTTAAAAAACTTAGCGATGAATTTAAACTGAGGCATCATGAAATTGCGGAAAAAATAGGCAAGAGCCGCGAATATGTCACCAATACCGTTCGCCTGCTTTTATTGCCCGAGGAGGTGCAAACCGCCCTGATTAAAGGAGAAATCAGCGAGGGTCATTGCCGTCCGATATTGATGCTTTCCGAGAGGAGAGAGGAGCAGATGCAGCTTTTTCAAGATATTGTGAATAAAAAAATAAATGTGCGGATGGCTGAGAAAATTTCCAGAACCATTGCAGTGGAAAGGGCCAGAAAAACAGAAATTGACCCTGAAATTAAATCATTGGAACAAAAACTTTCTGATGCCTTGGCTACAAAGGTGCGGATAGAAAAGGAGGGCGATAAGATTTACAGACTTTTTTTAATCGGGTAGCAGGCGGCGCGCTGATTTAATTTGTTTTCTGGCAAACGAAGTTTTGGTATGTCCCAGCCACTCCATACTGGGCTTTTTATTTTTCTGGGTTTTTATTTCCACAATATCTCCGTTTTTAAGAACAGAATCAAGAGAGACAAATTTATTGTTTACCATAGCGCCAATCGCAGTGTTGCCGATTTCGGTATGCACGGCATAGGCAAAGTCAATGGCTGTGGCGCCTTCTGGCAGATCAATCACGTCGCCCTTGGGTGTAAAGCAAAAAACTCTGTCCTTAAAAAAATCTATTCTTAAAGTTTCCAAGAAATCTTTTGATTGGGAGATGCTCTTTTGCCATTCTATCAGCTGATTGACCCAGGCAAGATGAGGGTGGAATTTTCCGCCCTCATCCGGTTTTCCTGATTCGGTATAGGCCCAATGCGCGGCGATTCCGTGTTCCGCCTCCTCGTGCATTTTTTCCGTCCTGATTTGGATTTCGGTTATTTCGCCCTCAGTGGCAAAAATTGTGGTATGAATACTTTGGTATCCATTGGGCTTTGACACGGCAATATAATCTTTTATTCTGCCGGGTAACGGTTTCCAGAGAGTGTGAATTATGCCCAATATCTTATAGCATTCTTCCACGGTTTCAACCAAAATTCTCAAGGCAATCAGGTCATAAACATTATTTATGTTCATATTCACCTCAGGCCGTTGGAGTTTTTTAAATAAACTATAGATGTGTTTTACCCTGGAATCGATTTTTACCGGCTGGATGTTATTTTTTTTCAGTTCTTTCTCTATTTCGTGTCTGACTTTTGAGAGTTTCTTTTCTTTTTCTTCATATTTTCCCTTTATTGCTTCCATTACCTTTTTGTATTTTTCAGGATAAACGTAGGGAAAGGCAAGATCTTCGAGCTGGCCTTTAATTTCTCCCATTCCCAGCCGGCTTGCCAGAGGAGCATAGATCTCAAGAGTTTCTTTGGCAATTCTTATTTGTTTTTCTTTAGGCACGTACTGTAAAGTTTTCATATTATGCAGTCGGTCGGCAAGTTTGATAAGAACCACGCGGATATCCTTTGCCATTGCCAAAAACATCTTGCGGAGGTTTTCAATTTGGCGTTCAATACCCCTATATTTCAAAGTGCCGAGTTTTGTGGCTCCCTCTATTAAAAAGGCGATTTCTTCGCCGAATTCTTTTTTTATTTCTTTTTCCGTTACGCCAGTGTCTTCATAGACATCGTGAAGAAGCCCGGCAGCAATCATCTTTGCGCCAAGCTGGAGATGGCTGAGTGTTTTTGCGGTTTCAAAAGGATGGATAAAATACGGCTCGTTGGAAAATCTTTTTTGGTCTTTATGCGCCTGCCTTGCAAATTCAAAGGCGCGAGTAATTAGTTCAATATCGTTCTTTGAAGGGTTTTTTAAGATGTGGATAATTTCATTGACCCCGTTAGAAGTCCGAAATGTCTTTGACATTTCGGCATCAATCTTTGATTGATTACTTCTAACGGGGTTGACTTCCATATTACTATACAGTATACTCTCAATCAGACAGAAATAAACACGGGGCGGGGAGGAAGTCCTCATCTATATGGCCTTAGTCAAAAAAAGAAGGAAAGTTGAGGTTTGTTGTGCGACTCAGCCGCCTCGACCAAAATTAGAACTTTTTAAAACAAAGGAGGGTGAGATGAAAGCAAAATCTCTTTTAATAACAAGTAGATGTTCTGGGTGTGGAAGAATAGAGATTTACGACCCGCGCTTTCCGCCTACGCAATGCTTGCATTGCAATGCTCTATATTCTTATCCTGGAATAATCAAAACTGCTTCGAAATCTCCAACGAGTCCAATCACTGCCACCTAGGTGGCAGTTTCTTTTTTCGGATTCTGCCATGAGGCGAAATCGCATTCTGGCCATCTTGAACATCCATAAAAAATTCTCTTATGCTTGGTGCGTTTTATAACAACATCGCCCTCATTACATTTCGGACATCTCATTCCAATTGTTTCCGGCGCTTTTTTGATTGCCCTTGCGTTTTTACATTCTGGGAATCCTGAGCAGGCGAGGAATTTTCCGAACCGGCCGTGCTTTATCACCATCGGCTTGCCGCATTTTTCGCAAATTTCTTCTGTTTCTTCGTCAGTGGTTTGTTTTTCCACGCTTTCGTATTTCTCCTCAAGATGTTTATGAAACGGCTCATAAAATTCTCTTATTACTGGCGCCCATTTTATTTTTCCTTCAGCAATCTCATCTAAGTCATCTTCTATTTTTGCGGTAAATCCCATATCAACCACTTCCGGAAAATGCTCCACCAGCAGATTATTCACAATAACACCTGTTTCTGTGGGAATAAATTTCTTTTGTTCGTTTTTCTCCACATAATTGCGCGTCTGGATGGTAGAAATAGTGGGCGCGTAAGTGGAAGGCCGGCCGATGCCGTATTCTTCTAGTGCCTTGATGAGCGCGGCTTCGCTGTAACGCGGCAACGGCTCGGTAAAGTGCTGGTTAGGTAAAAGTTTAATTAGTTCAAGAATCTCGTTTTCAGATAATTCCGGCAATAAAATGTCGGAAACCGAGTTTCCGACAGCTTTCATCCAGCCGTCAAATTTCATAATTGAACCAGTGGCGCGAAAAGTATAATTTTTCGCAATAATATCAATTGTCGTGGAATCAAAAATCGCTTCTTTCATCTGGCAGGCGATGAATCTGCGCCATATTAAATCATAAAGTTTGTGCTGTTTGGCATCTAGTTTGTCTTTTAAATCTTGCGGAGTGTTTTCCGGATTAGAAGGCCTGATTGCTTCATGCGCCTCTTGGCTGAATTTTGATTTTGTTTTGAATCGGCGCGGCTCGGTTAAAGAAAATTCTTTGCCAAAATTTTTTTCAATAACCTGTTTTGCAGATTTTAAAGATTCTTCAGAGAGATTGACTGAGTCTGTTCTCATATACGTGATGAAGCCGCTTTCGTACAATTGCTGAGCGAGTATCATTATTTGTTTGGCTGACCAGTGCAGTTTGTTTACCGCCTCTTGCTGGAGAGTGCTGGTGGTGAACGCTGGCTTTGGCTGTCTTCTAGTTTCTTTTTTCTCTATTTTTTCAACCTTATATTCCGCGCCATTTAAATCATTAAGAATTTTATCAGCCTCTTCTTTGTTTTTAATTTCCAGTTTGTCCAGAATCTTATCATTTTTTTTAATCAATTTCGCCTCAAAAAGATTTAAGATTTGAGATTTAACTTTAAGGAGTGTAGCGATGATTGACCAGTATTCCTCTGGTTTAAACGCCTCTATTTCCCGTTCTCTGTCAACAATGAGACGGACAGCCACGGACTGCACTCGGCCGGCAGAAAGCCCTTTAAAAACTTTCTTCCATAGGAAAGGGGATAGTTCATAGCCGACCAAGCGGTCCAAAATTCTTCGCGCCTGCTGGCTGTCAACAAGATTTAAATCAATATCGCGAGGATTTTTTAACGCCTCTTTTATGGCGCTTTCCGTAATCTCATGAAAAACAATGCGTTTCGCGCTTTCCAAACTTAGGGCTTTGGTAAGATGCCAGGCAATGGCTTCTCCCTCGCGGTCCTCATCAGTTGCCAAGATCACCTCCTGAGATTTCTCAGCCTCTTTTTTTAGTTCATTTACTCGTTTGCGCGATTTTGTGGGAATGACATAAGTCGGTTCAAAATTTTTTTCAACATCGATTCCAAGTTTTGATTTCGGCAGATCGCGAATATGGCCATAAGAAGATTCAACCTTAAAATCACCGCTTAGAAAGCGGCTGATAGTTTTTGCCTTTGTTGGTGATTCAACAATTATAAGTTTCATTATAATACAGAGATTGTGCGGTTTTTCAGCGCGTTGGACATTGTTTCGCTGTCTATATATTCCAGCTCGGTGCCTGTGGAAAGCCCGCGGCCAAGTTTGCTGATTTTAATTTCTTGTCCAGCCTTGGAGGATAATGGCTCTAAAATTTTCTCCGCATAACGGACCGTGTTTTCTCCTTCAATAGTGGCGCTTAGCGCCAAAATTATTTCTTTTGGTTTTTCATCTTTCGTTAAGTCGAACAATTGCTTGAATCGCAAGTTGTCTATGTTGTTTTTAGCGTTCAAAGAAATCACCCCTCCTAAAACAAAATATCTGCCGTTGTAAATGTTCGTTCTTTCTATATTTTCCAAATCAACATCTTTTTCCACCACCATTAGTAAAGATTTATTGCGGTTTAGATTTGAGCAAATATTGCATTTTCCATTCGCGCCATTTTGATAAAATCTAAAACAGAGAGAGCATTGCTTGACGCTGTTTTTAATTTCCAAAATAGCCTGGCTAAGATTTTTTGCAAACCTTTCGCTTTCCCCGGCCAAAAAATAGGCGAATCTCTTCGCCTGCCTCGGCCCCACACCCGGAAACTTCAAAAAATATTCAATTAATCCGTCTAACGACATATTATATACTGCTGAAATCACCTTTTTCTATACTGGAAAAACTTACCTTTTTAGGATTGAAATACAATTTAATTCTTCCCAAAGGCCCGTTTCTGTGTTTTTCAATCAAAATATCGGCAATATTTTGATTGTCAGTATTTTCCTTATATCTGTCCTCGCGGTAAATAAACATTACCACATCGGCATCTTGTTCAATACTGCCGGAGTCGCGCAAGTCATGCAGTTTTGGGATGGGAGGATTGCGGCTTTCCACAGCCCTGGAGAGTTGAGAGAGGGCCAAGATAGGCACCTCTAATTCGCGCGCCAACCCCTTTAATGACCGGGAAATTTCAGTCATTTGCTGGACAAGGTTTTCTGTCTTTTGCCGGGGGACCATTAATTGAATATAATCCACAATCAGAAGACCGAGGTTGTGTTCTGCCTGCAGACGTCTTGCCTTTGCTCGCATCTGCATAATATTGTTTGAGGCCTCGTCATCAATAAAAATCGGCGCAGAGGCAAGGGTATCCAAGGCGTCTCTTATTCTTGTAAATTCATCGTCATTGGAAAGCCGGCCGGTGCGCAATTTCCAGGAATCGATATGCGCCTGAGCCGCCAAAAGGCGGTCTGTGAGTTGCTGAGATGACATTTCTAAACTAAAAATGCCGACGGGAATATTGTATTTACAGGCGACGTTGCGGGCAATATCAAGAGCCAAAGACGTTTTTCCAACAGAGGGCCGGGCAGCCAAAATAATTAAGTCTGATTTTTGGAAGCCGGCAAGCAAATTATCTAACTCCGGAAATCCAGTGGGAATGCCGCGCAACTCTCCTTTTGATTTATACATCCGGTCAAAACGCTCCCAAGCCTCTTCCAATGCGTGTTTAATTTTTAAAAATCTCTGTTTTATGGAAAATCGGGCGATGCTGAAAATTTTCTTTTCTGCCTCATCAAGAATTTCATCAATTTCATCCTCCTCGTTATATCCCAGTTGGCAGATATGGTCTGATGATTCAATTAAATTTCTTAAGACGCTTTTTTTCTGGACAATTTCCGCGTAGTGTTTCGCGTTGCTGGCGGTGGGAACGCAATTTACCAACTCGGCCAGATAAGAATGCCCGCCAATTTCATCAAGAATTTTTTTCTCTTTCAGGCGGCTGGAAACAGAAAGAACGTCAATGGGTTCTTTTTTCTCATAGAGATCAAACATTGCCTGGTATATTAACTGGTGTTTTTGATGGTAAAAATCTTCCGGCTTGAGGATGTCAACAATAATATTGATGGCTTTGGAATCCAGCATCAAAGAGCCCAAAACCGACTTTTCCGCCTCCAGATTATGCGGCGGCATCCGCAATTTGCTGTTTTTTATAACCTCTTTTGCCATAGTCATTTTCTATGATACCATATTTTTAAATTAGTCAAACATAACCCCTTGACCCAAACCAGGTTTAGGTCATAAAATAAACTTATATGAGCATAAGACCACATAGTTTTGTTCAAGGAGAATTTTATCATATATACGCCCATAGTATAGGCAATTTAGAAATTTTTCGCAATGAAAGAGATTATCAAAGATTTTTGACTTTAATTTTTTCTGCAAATGGGACGAAAACCATTCCTCGCCTTGATAGATGTGTTGACCTAAACCTGGTTTGGGACATTGCAAATGATAAGATAGATTTAGGCAAAAAGCTTGTTGATATTGTTTGTTTTTGTTTAATGCCTACTCATTTTCATCTTTTATTAGGTGAACGAGGCAATGCTAATATACCAAAATATCTGCATCGAATTTTAGTAAGCCACTCAAAATATTTCAATCTAAAATATGACAGAAGGGGGCACCTTTTTGAAAATAAATTTAATTCAAAGCATATCGATAGCAATGAATATTTGCTTGTTCTTTCATCTTATATTCATAAAAACAGCAAAGATCTTCTATCTTGGAAAAATAAAGAAGAAAAATATCCTTGGTCAAGTTATCGGGATTTTATTTCGGAAAACAGATGGCAACACCTTTTAAAAAAGAATATTATTGAAGATCAATTTAAAAATCCGCAAGAATACAAAAATTTCGTAGAAGAGCATTATAATGACGAGGTTTTACTTTGACCTAAACCTGGTTTGGGTCAGTTTGGGTCAAGGGTTTCTTAAAAATTAAGCAAATATGTTAAAATAATATTAATGATAATTACACGTTTTGCGCCGAGTCCGACAGGAGTGCTGCATTTGGGCGGGGCGAGGACAGCGCTTTTTAATTTTTTGTTTGCCAGGCAAAACAAGGGCAAATTTATTTTGCGCATTGAGGACACTGATCCAGCCAGGTCAAAAAAAGAATATGAAGACGATATTACAAATGGTTTAAAATGGCTTGGTCTGGAATGGGACGAATTTTACCGTCAAAGCGACCGCAAGGAAATTTATAAAAAATATCTTAAAAAACTGATAGAGGAAGATAAGGCCTATGTTTCTAAAGAGACAAGGGGCCAAAGAGAATCAGTGATAAGATTCAGAAATCCTGGACGAAAAATTGTTTTTGAAGATTTAATAAGGGGAGAGATTGAGTTTGACACTGCTGAGTTGGGCGATTTTGTCATTGCCAAAGACGAGGAAAGCCCCTTATACCATCTGGCTGTGGTGGTGGATGATTTTGAAATGAAAATAAGTCATATAATTCGCGGAGAGGACGGCATTTCCAACACTCCTAGGCAAATCCTCATTCAGGAGGCGATCAAGGCTCCTAGGCCCATTTACGCTCATATTCCGCTGATTCTGGGGCCGGACCGGTCAAAATTATCTAAAAGGCACGGTGCGGTTTCTGTTAGTGAATATCGCCAGGAGGGCTATCTGCCAGAGGCGATTATAAATTTTATTGCTTTTATCGGCTGGAATCCTGGAGACGAAAGAGAAATTTTAAACTTGAATGAGTTGATAAAAGATTTTTCTTTGGAAAAAGTTCAAAGAGCTGGAGCGATTTTTAACATTCAACGCCTTAATTGGATGAGTAAGGAATATATTAAAAAAAAAGATATTGATGAATTGGCAGAATTATGTGAGCCGTATATTAAAAAACTCAAAACTCAAAACTCAAAACTCAAAATTAATGATGTTATAAAATTACAACAAGAGAGAATAAATAAATTATCTGAGGTAGGGGAGGGTATTGATTATTTTTTTGAAGAGCCGGAGTATAAAAAAGAATTACTGATATGGAGAGATTCCACTGAAGAAAAAATTGCCGCCCATTTGGAACATCTCTCTAAAATATTGTGCGACATTCAAGAGAGCGATTTTAATAAAGAAAAAATAAAAGAGGCGATCTGGAAATATGCGGAAGAACAAGGTCGAGGCGATGTGTTATGGTCGTTCCGAGTGGCCTTGACTGGTTTAGAGAAATCACCAAATCCTTTTATAATTGCCGAAATTCTCGGTAAAGAAGAAACTCTAAGGCGATTAAAAATCGCCAAATTAAAAATTCAAAAATAAAAATGCAAAATGATAATTTAAAATTTAAAAATAATTTTGTATTTTGGATTGTAATTTTGATTTTTACATTTTACATTTTATATTCAATAAACGTCTCTGCCTCAACCATAGACGAATTAAAAGCAAGAATAGAGGAACGCAGCAGACAAATGGAAGAGATTCAGAAAGAAATCGACCAATACCAAGAAGAAATTGAAAAAAATGCTCAACAGGCATCCACTCTCAAGAATGAAATTAAAAAATTGGAAACCATAAAGAAAAAACTGATTGCTGATATATCTCTAACACAGAAACAAATAGAATCAACCGAATATACCATTGAAAAAATTATCTTGGAAATCGAAGAAAAAGAAAATGATATTAAGAAAAGATTGGGTGCGCTTGGAGAAATTATTAGAAACATCAATGATGCGGAATCAGTTTCGCTTACCGAGATTATTTTATCACAAAATAAATTTTCCGATTTTTTCAGCGATATCCAGCATTTGAAAAATTTTCAAAGAGAAATAAATCTTAATCTGGAGGAATTGAAAGAATTAAAAGAATTGCTTGAGGAAGAAAAATCAAATAAAGAAGAAAAGAAAAACAGTCTGGAGCAATTAAAATTCAAATTGACTGACCAAAAACAATTAGCCGATTTGAACAAGAAAAACAAAGACAAACTTCTTCAGGAAACAAAAAACAAAGAGTCTGTTTATAAAAAACTTCTGGCTGAGCGATTGGCAAAACAACAGGCCCTTGAGGAAGAGATTAAAGAATTTGAAGAGCAAATCAGGATTATCATAGATCCAGCCTCTTTACCCCCGGCCGGCTCTGGCGTATTAAAATGGCCTCTTGACAGCATAAAAATAACTCAGTATTTTGGGAATACCTCTTTTGCCACTCAAAACCCTCAAGTTTATAACGGCAAAGGGCATAATGGAGTAGATTTCAGAGCCACTCCGGGCACTACTATTAAATCAAGCCAAACAGGCACAGTAAGGGCCATTGGAAACACTGATGAATCTTGCAAAGGGGTTTCCTATGGC
Source organism: Candidatus Terryibacteriota bacterium (assembly GCA_016208535.1). Lineage (GTDB taxonomy): Bacteria > Patescibacteriota > Minisyncoccia > UBA9983 > UBA9983 > JACQXW01. The sequence continues at coordinate 22,802 of JACQXW010000021.1, read as the reverse complement.
AAATGGATCCTCATTGACCATCCCAATAATCTTTCCACGCTCTATAGCCATCTTTCCTTGATAAAAGTTTCAACTGGCCAGGATGTTGAGGTAGGACAAATTATAGGTTATAGTGGAGATACGGGATATACCACAGGTCCGCATCTGCATTTCGCTGTTTTCGCCACAAAAGGGGTGGAGATTGGCCAAATTCAGAGCAAGATTTGCGGGACAATAATGCGTCTGCCAGTAGCTTCATATAACGGCTATTTGAATCCCTTGTCATATTTATAAATTATTGGTAAAATTTTAAAAAATATATGGCGAACCAAAGCGGTTTTATAAAATTTATTATTTTAATAATTATTTTATTAATTGTTCTCAGTTATTTTGGGATTAATATAAGATCGCTTTTTGAGAGCGATCTCTTTAAAAATAATTTCAATTATGTTTGGGGAGGAGTAAAATACGTCTGGGAAACTTATCTTCTCGGACCTGTCAAATATCTCTGGAATAATATTTTTATAGATTTACTCTGGAATTCTTTTATAGAAAATATGGACAGAATAAGGCAAGGAAAATCTCCTGAAATGATAGAGAATGCGCCTGAGGCAGTTCCCAGCCAATAAATAATAAATTATAATAGTATGCCGGGAAGGTATATTGTGCGTCGTCCTATTAATTACTACCCTAACTAAACTATGCGTATCTCTTATTCCAGTTTGGACACTTTTAAAACGTGTCCGCTTAAATACAAACTTCAAGACATAGATAGAATACGCGCTCCAAAAAATATAGAGCAGATTTTTGGCGCCTCTATCCATTCGACGCTCAAATATATGTTTGAACGCAAGCCTCTCTACCCCACCTTGAACCAAATCATTGACTTTTTCCGTAATTTATGGGACCAGCAAAAAACTTTAATCAAAAACGAGGATGTTTATTTTAAAGAAGGAATTTCTTTACTGGAAAGATTTTATAAGCGCAATCAACCCTGGAATTTCAATGTGGTTGATCTGGAATCGCGCTTTGAAGTTGATTTAGATAACCCGAAAACCGGCGAAAAACACGTTCTGGCCGGCATTATTGACCGCATTGACAAAAATGACGATGCCTATGAAATAATTGATTATAAAACGGCGCGCAAGATGCCTGGCCAGGATAATATTGACAAAGATTTGCAGATGTCTATTTACCACCTTGGCTTACTCAGGCGCTGGCCGCATCTAGATCCCGGAAAAATAAAACTGAGTTTTTACTATCTCAAGCACGGAGAAAAAATTTCCACCTCGCGCAACAAGAACCAGTTGGAAGAAAATAAAAAATTTATTTTCAAGACTATTGATGAAATTAAAGAAAGGATAAAAAATAATTATGATTTTCCGCCCTTGCCCTCAGGGCTTTGCGATTGGTGCGGCTATAAGCAGATGTGTCCGATGTGGAAACACCTTTATCAATCTCAAATCTCAAATTTTAAATCTCAAAAAGATATTGAGCCGGTTATTAAAGAGTATTTTGAGTTAAAAGACCAGAATGATAAAAATAATGACCGCTTAGACGAATTAAAGACGCTTATTTACGGCTTTATGGATGAGCAAAAAGTGGAAAGGGTTTTCGGCGCAGAGGGATATCTCACCCGCAAGATGCAAGAAAAAATCTCTTACGATATAAAAAAAATCAAGGAATTTTTAAAAGAAAAAATTGATAATTTTATAATAAAAAAACAATTTACCATTCTAACCGCCTTGAGAAAAAAGATAGAAAAATAATTTTATTTCAGCCCCCTGCAGTTAGAGGCCGGGGTGTAGCCGGCTTTGCGCGCCTCTTCGATTGAGGAGAACCAGATTTTGTTTTCTTCTTTTATGCTTTGGGCGCCTGAACACCATGGATAATGGTATTTTGTGCCGTTTTTTGAAGCAACAACGGCGCCTGAAATGGTATTTTCTTGAAGCCCGGTTTCTGTTGCAGATGCGCCAATATTTTCTATGGTAATTGGTATTTTATTTTCTTTTATTTTTGACAGCCGGCCTAATCCAAAACTGATAAAAGCCATCGTCACGATGACTATGACAATAATAAAATCTTTTTCGTAAGTATTGCGAAAGTTTTTAATTTTTGCTAATATATTTCCAATATGGCTCATAGAAAAGCTACAGGTACAGCTAAAAATTTACGCGATTCCCAGCCAAAATACCTGGGGATTAAATTATTTGACGGCCAGAAAGCAAAAGCCGGCTCTGTTTTGGCGCGCCAGCGCGGAACAAAAATTCTGGCTGGTAAAAATGTCGGTATCGGCAAAGACCACACCCTTTTTGCCTTAAAAGAAGGTATTGTTGATTTCAGCGAAAAACGGAAAATGAGGTATGATAGCCGGACTAAAAAATATAAAATTGTCAGCGTGCTGTAAGACAGGCTCTAATAAACTCTTTAAATAAAGGGTGCGGCTGAAGGGGCCGCGATTTAAATTCTGGATGAAATTGCACGCCCACAAAAAAGGGGTGATTTTTAAATTCCACAATCTCCACTAAATTGCGCTCCCGATTTACGCCCGCCATCATCAAACCGGCTTTTTCCAGTTTATCTTTAAAATCGTTGTTTAATTCGTATCTATGCCTGTGCCGTTCAAGTACGGTTTTTTCTTTGTATGCCCTGAAGCTCACAGACTCTTTTTTAATTTCGCAAGGAAAAGAACCAAGCCGCATTGACCCGCCGTATCGGCTGTTTTTAATATTTTCTTTTTGGTCCTCTGCCAGATCAATTACTGGAAAAGGAGTATCAGGATTAATTTCAGTTGTATTTGCGTTTTTCATTCCCGCTAAATGCCGCGCCACCTCAATCACAGCCAATTGCATGCCGTAACAAAGGCCAAAATAAGGAATATTATTTTCCCGGCTAAACTGAATGGCCTTGATTTTTCCTTCCACGCCCCGCATCCCAAATCCGCCCGGCACAATAATGCCGTTATAATTTAAAAGTTCATTCAATTTTTTAGGATTTTTCTCATAAATTTCAGAGTCAATCCAATTTATCACTGGCCTGTATCCTGCCTGCCAAGCCGCATGTTTGATTGCCTCAATCACTGAAATATAAGAATCGCTTAAAATAAAATCTCCGGTTGTAAAATATTTTCCTATCGTCGCAATTTTAAGCACTTTTTTATTTGATGGTTTTTCTATATTTCTTATATTTTTTACCATCTCCTCCCATTTTTTTGCCCTTACTTTGTTTTTTCTCGCCTTTAGGCCGAAATTTTTAATGATTCTCTCGCCCAATCCGTCTTTTTCAAAATTTACAGGCACCTCATAAATACTCTGGATGTCTGGCGCAGAAATAACATCTTCTTCTTTGATGTTGCAAAAAATGGCGATTTTTGTTTTTCTTGGTTTATCAAGCGGTACGCGCGCTCTGGCAATGATAATCTCGGGCTGGATGCCAGAAGAATTAAGGGTGCGCACAGCATGTTGGGTCGGCTTTGTCTTCATCTCCCCTATTTTATCAGGAATGGGAAGATAACTGACCATTATGAAAATAACCTTTTCAGGATATTTTAATTTCATCATTCTGCCTGCCTCAAGAAAAAGAAGATTTTGATATTCACCCACTGTTCCGCCTATCTCAATCAGCACAAAATCAGCCTTTGTTTTTTTGGCGCAGGTTTCAATCCTGTGGATAATTTCTTCTGGAATGTGCGGCACAACCTCCACACATTTTCCTTTATATTCCAGATTACGCTCCTTGTGAATAACTGATTCATAAACCATGCCGGTGGTCATATAATTTATTCTATGCATATCCTCATTCAGAAAGCGTTCATAATTTCCGAGGTCCTGGTCGCTTTCCAGGCCGTCATCAGTCACAAAAACTTCGCCGTGCTCAATTGGATTCATGGTGCCGGCATCAATGTTGACGTAGGGATCAATTTTTATGGTTGTCACTTTATAATCGTAATCCTGAAGAATTTTGGCAATGGAAGATGTGGCAATCCCCTTTCCCACTCCTGATATCACGCCTCCGACTACAAAAATATATTTGGTCATACAATTACTTTAAATTCTCTATCTTTAATTTTGATTTTATACTCCCCCTTTTCTTTTATCGGCTTGTCTAATTCTATCATTTCCGGCGGAATATCAATATGATGCTGTTCTTTTATGGCCCTGCTTATTTCCTTGGGATGGATGGCGGCAAAAAGGTGGCCTTTTTCATTGGTTTTTTCTTTGATGACAACTTTCGCGCCATTTAAAGATTCAAGATTTTTCTCAAAAAGGTCCTGTTGAATCTGTTTTTTCTGTTCCAGTTGTTTTCTTTTTATTTCCATGGCCTGAATGGATTTTGGGGCGGCAATCTCAGCCAATTTTCTCGGAAAAAGGAAATTTCTCGCATACCCGTCGCTCACGTTCTTTATTTCATATTTTCTGCCCGCATTCGGCACATCTTGTAATAAAATTATCTTCATATTACTTGTTACGCGTTACTCGTTACTGATTACGTAAAATTTCAATCGCCTTTTCCATTTGGGGGTCGCGGTTGGCCTCAATGTCTTTATCAGTAATTTCTATCTTAATATCCGGCTCCAGGCCTTGCTCGGAAATTGACTTGCCATTCGGAGTAAGCCAGCGGGCAATGGTAAGTTTTAAAGATGTGTCAGGCGTAATCTCAATCAGTTCCTGCACCGAACCCTTGCCGAATGTTTTTATCCCCACTAATTTTGCCACGCCATGCTCTTGCAGGGCGCCTGCCAGAATCTCCGAAGCCGAGGCGCTCCCCTCGTTTACCAAAACAACCATTGGCAATTCGCCAGCTGGCGAATCAAAAATGTCATATCCCTTGCTTCTGAATACTTTTTCCTCGCCGCTGCTGAATTTTTCCCGCGCCACAATTTTACCGACCGGCAGAAACCAACTGGCAATATCCACTGCTGATTCCAGATATCCCCCAGGGTTGTTTCTTAAATCAAGAATCAGTTTATCGCTTCCGGAAAAAATAAATTCGCGCAGGGTATTTCTAAAAATATTCGTGGAATTTCCGGAAAAATTATACATTTTGATGATAAAGATTCCCTCTGGTTTTTTTTCAGTATCCAAGACAGGAATCTGGATAATATCTCTTATAATTGTAATTTCCACAGGTTTTTCCGCGTCTTTATGAAAAATGGTTAATTTTACAGAAGTGCCTTTTTCGCCCCTGATGAGACGCACGGCTTGCTCAACACTCATGTCAGATGTTATTTCGTCGTCTATTTTTAAAATTTTATCTCCAGCCTTAATCCCGGCTCTCTCAGCCGGTGTATCCTTGAGAGGAGAAATTACAGTTAAAACGCCTTTGCGGATGCCTATTTCCATACCCACGCCCCCAAAATCGCCTTGCATATCCTCTTGGAACTGTTTTGCTTCCTGGGGCGGGAAAAACACCGAATAGGGGTCATCTAAAGACCCCACAAGCCCTTTAATCGCTCCCCAGACCATTTCTTGGCTGTTGCGACCGTCATTAGAGGCATATTTAGATTCAATGGTATTCCAGGCCTTCCAAAAGGGCGAGAAATCTATTTCAGCCGGCTTTGCAGATTCTTTATTAAAAAGGATGCGGACTTTCTCAATCTCCGGCCTATTGGCATAGCCAAAAAACGCGCCGCCGATAAAAATTCCAACCAAAAGCGCCAAAACCAATGCGCTAAAAATAATCTTCTTAACTTTTGTCATTTAAATAAATTTTATACTCTTTTTTTAGATTATTCAATCCCCCGCCCTTATTTATTGCCTTGCGGATTTTATAGAAAAGTTCTTTGTAAAATTTGATATTGTGGATTGTTGCCAAACGCACTGCCTTTGATTTATCTTTTTGGAATACTTTTGCAAATCTGGATTTTTTGATATTTATCCTGCCTTGTTTTGTGTAAATCATTCCGTGCCTTGCCTCGCGCGTGGGGATGGCGCAGTCAAACAAATCAATTCCCTTTTCCACTGCCAAAAAAATATCTTTTATCTTGCCGATTCCCAAAAGATGCCTTGGTTTTTCTTTTAGCAAGCCGCTCAATGCCCACTCAATCACTTTACTCATCTGTTTTTCTCCGAATGAGCCGCCAATGCCAAAGCCGTCAAAAGGCAATGAGCCGATGAATTTAGATGATTGCCTTCTTAATTTTTCATAAACCCCGCCCTGCACAATGCCGAATAATAATTGTTTTGCATTTTGCACTTTGCATTTTACATTTAGTGATTCAATCGCCCACTTATGCGTCCGCTTCAGCGACTCAAGGTTATAAGCATAATTGTGCAAAGGCGAAGTGCATTCATCAAAAGCAAAAATGATATCAGCGTCGATGTCATGCTGAAGTTGGATTGATTTTTCCGGAGTCAATTCGTATTTTTTTTCATCGTAATTAAAAATCGCACCGTCATTTGTAATTTTCACCTGATTTTGAATTTTGATATTGTTTCGAATTTCGTGCTTCGTGCTTCGAATTTTACTTACCCCGTGCTTTTTCCCCCACCCCAGACTAAAAACCTGGAATCCGCCGCTGTCAGTCATAATCGGCCCTTTCCATTTACTCCATTTGTGAATTCCGCCGTCTTTTTTAATTTCTGACACTTTGTTGCCTACCCAAAGATGAAAGGTATTGGCAATTATCAATTCCGGCCCGGCCAACCGCTGTTCCTTGGCGCTCAAAAGCCGGATATTGCCATGGGTGGCCACAAAAGCCATATTCGGGGTCTTGATTTTGCCGTGAGGCGTCCTTAAAATGCCCGTCCGCGCTTTTTTATATTGGCTTTGTATTTTAAACATTTTTATTCTATGCTATAATAAAAACACTATGATTTCCACCTTTAAACAAAACAAAATAACCTGGATTGATCTGGAATGCCCTACGGCGGAGGAGGTAAAGTCATTGATGCAGAAATATTCCATTCATCCCTTGGTGGCAGAGGAGCTTTTAAAACCGACCATTCGGCCCAAGGTTGATGTTTATAAAAACTTTATCTATCTCATCATGCATTTCCCTGTTTTTGAACAAGAAAGCAAGACTTCCATAAGCTACGAGATAGATTTTATCATCGGGAAAAATTTTTTAATCACCGCCCATTACAAGCCAATCACTCCGCTCTACGAACTGACGAAAGTTTTTGAGGTCGGTTCCATACTTGGCAAAGATAATATGATAAAAAATCCGGGACTGCTTGTTTTTTTTATAATCCGCCAGCTTTACAATTTTGCCTTAAGACAGCTTGATCATATCCAATTAAAAATAAATAACATTGAGGATAATATCTTTAAGGGCAGAGAGGCTGAGATGGTTGAAGTTATTTCTTGTGTCAGACGGGACACCCTTGATTTTCAGCGGTCAATTTACGGCCACGAGAGTATTTTAAATTCTCTGGAATTGTCCGGCAAGGAATTTTTCGGACAGGACTTTGTTCATTATATAAACAATATAAGCGGCGAGTTGGCTCGAGTGAAAAACATTCTTAACAACTGCAAAGAGACGATGGAATCTTTGCAAAGCACAAATGATTCTCTTTTGACGGATAAAACCAATGACATTATGAGATTTTTGGCCACCCTTTCTTTTCTTACCTTCCCCATGATGCTGCTCACCGCCCTATTTAGTATGGGTACTGTTTCCACGCCGATTTTGGGTATAAAAGGAGATTTTTGGATTATTGTGGGAATAATAATTTTGTCCATTACAACAATGCTCATCTGGTTCAAACAAAAAAAATGGATTTAAAATTTTACAATACTCTCTCTAAAAAAAAAGAATTTTTTAAGCCGATAAAAAGAGGCAAGGTCGGACTCTATACCTGCGGGCCCACTGTTTACAATTTTGCTCATATTGGCAATCTGCGCGCTTATGTCTTTGCCGACATTTTGGCGCGGATGTTGAAATATAATTTCGGCGATAAAAAAATAAAATGGGTGATGAATATTACCGATGTTGACGACAAAACAATCCGTGACTCTAAAATAAGATATCCGATTACTAAACCGAAACAAGCATTGGTAAAACTCACCAAAGAATATGAGAAATTTTTCTGGCAAGATGTCAAAAAGATGAATATTACCAAACCAAATGCCATTCCACATGCTGCCGACAATAAGTATATTAAAAAAATGCAGGCATTGGTGAAAAAGATTCATGAAAAAGGGTTTGCTTATATTAAAAATGGCTCGGTTTATTTTGATATTGCCAAATATAATAGAAAATATAAGTACGGCCAATTGGTAAAATTAGACCTGTCTAAATTAAAATCTGGTAATCGCATTGATGCAGATGAATACGCGAAAGAAAATATTCAGGATTTTGTGCTTTGGAAAAATAGAAAGCCAACTGAACCGTTTTGGAATTTTAGGCTGGCTGGGAAAGACATTCCAGGCAGGCCGGGCTGGCACATTGAGTGTTCGGCTATGGGAGAGGCTGAATTAGGTATGCCGTTTGATATTCATACCGGCGGAGAAGACCTCAAATTTCCTCACCATGAAGATGAGATTGCGCAGAGCACCATTGGATTTAACGCAAAAAAACCGGTAAATTTCTGGATTCATAACGCCATGTTGCTGGTTGAGAGCAGAAAAATGAGCAAGAGTCTTGGTAATGTCTACACTTTGCGCGATATTGAAAAAAAAAATAATAATCCCATAGCCTTTCGATATTTATGCCTGCAGACACATTATCGAAAACCGCTAGATTTCAGCTGGAAAAGTTTGGAAAGTGCGGAGAGAGGATTAAATGGATTATATAACCAGATTAGAATATTAAGAATTAAGTCCGCCAGTTGGCGGAAAGAATTAAGAATAGAGAATAGAAAATTTAAAGATAAATTTTTGAAGGCGATAAATGATGATTTAAATATTCCAAGGGCTCTGGCTGTAGTTCAGGAATTATTAAAATCTCGCCTGATTACTGATGACTCAAAGCTGGCTACTATTTTGGATTTTGACAAAGTTTTGGGATTAAAATTGAAAGAGGCGCTTAAAAAAGAAAAAATTCCTCAAAAAATTATTGATTTAGCGGAAAAACGCGAGGAATTGCGCAAAATTCAGCAATGGCAGGAGGCCGACAAACTCCGCGAAAAAATAAAAAAACTCGGATACGAAATAAAAGATGCGGAAAAAGGATATTTAATCTTTAGGAGTGTTGGAGAACGAGATTGATGATTTCTCGGGCGATTTTTTGGGCCGCCTCTGGCTGGGCGAATTTTTTTGCGTTTTCAGCCATTTCCTTTAATCTATTTTTGTCTTCCAGTAAAATTTCTATTTCTGATTGGAGAATATGGGGAGAGAGATTATGTTCTTCAATGACATCAGTGGCCTTGGTAATGGCGGCGTAGCTATAGGCGTTTTCCTTTTGATGATCTTGGGCAGAATTGGCTAAGGGGATAAGAATACTTGCCAGGCCAGAGGCGGCAATTTCAAAAATAGAGCCTGCCCCGGCCCGCGAAACCACTAAATCAACCGCTCCATAAGCCATTCGCAAAGCAGAAAGATCTAGATATGGAAAAATATGGTACCTGGATTTGAAAGATGATTTTTCAAGTAGAATAGAAGACCGGGCTTGCGTTTCTTTTAGATTATTTTCTCCGCATTGATGGATAACCTGATATTTTTTGACGATTTCAGGAAGAATATCCAGAAAATTATCATTTATTTTTTTTGAACCCTGCGACCCGCCCATTGTCAGAATCACTGGCGTGTTTTCTTCGAGATTAAAAAATTCCCTAGCCCCTGTTTTGGCAGGAATAAAAAATTCCTTTCTTGCTGGAACGCCAGTGAGAGCGGTTTTTCCTTGGGGAAAATATTTGGCTGTTTGGGAGAAGGAAACGGCGATTCTTTTGGCAAATTTCCCGGCCCATTTATTAACTTTTCCCGGAATGGTGTCAGATTCGTGGATGACAAGGGGAATACCAAAGAGACGGGCGGCAAAAACTGCGGGGAAACTGGCGTAACCGCCTTTACTGAAAATAACGTCAGGGAAATCGACATAGATACTCCAAATTGCCTTTATGACGCCGGTAATTGTTTTAAATATATCTGTTATATTACGAAAAGAAAAATATCTCCTTACTTTGCCTGAGTATATTTTTTTAAAACGCACTCCTTTTTGGAGAAGAAGATTTTGGTCATAGGGGCTTTCCGACATAAAAACGAGGTCCATTTTTATGATTTTTTCCTTTTTCGCAATTTCATTCAGGCTGTCGGCAACAGCCATGATGGGATAAAAATGCCCCCCTGTCCCTCCGCCTGTCAATAAAATTTTCATAAAAATTTAAGTAACTAGTAATCGGTAATCAGTAACTGGTAATAATGTACTTATTTTAACAAGATTTTGTTGTTTTGTCATATTTATTTTTGATTTCCAATCGATCTTATTAAGCCGTTTATCAATCGTTGAGTTGTATTAGTTATTTCAATTAAACTTTCTAACGTTTTTGAATCTAAATAATCCAAATCTTTTGCCAATAAAAGAAAATTTTTGACTTCTGAAACTGAGCCTCTTGCCTGATAATAAAATCTTGATTTGTCATTAAAATGATATCGCGAAAATCCTTCTGCTACATTAGCTGTTATAGAACTTGATGCTCTTTGTAATTGAGAGATTATTCCAAATTTTTCTTCTTTAGGAAACTCTTTTGTGATTTTATAAATTTCCAATACTAATTGATGGCCTTTTTTCCACGCCTCCAAATCGTCAAAATCATTAATTTTACTATCCATATTACTTATTACTTATTACTAGTTACTTATTACTTTCCGTATCTCGAAATATTTAACAATACGCCGATTTCGGCCAGGGCGATTGCCAGGGCCGAACCGCCCTTGCTCACAAATATGAGCGGCACGCCGGTTAAAGGTAAAACTCCGATCATCGCGCCAATGTTGATAAACGACTCCGTTATTATAAGTATAACAATTCCCGCTCCCAGGAGTCTACCGAAATCATCAGGCGCCCGTAAGGCTATGGAAAATCCTCTGTAAAGAAAAAATAAAAACAGGCCGATTAAAAAAATACAGCCGACAAACCCGAATTCCTCGCTAAAAACCGCAAAAATGGAATCTCCTATCGGCTCCGGCAGAAAATTAAATTTCTGAACGCTCATTCCGAAACCGCGTCCGAAAATTCCTCCTGAGCCAATGGAAATAAGAGATTGCCTGAGCTGGTAGCCGGCCCCCGTGGGATCATGAGAGGGATTAAGAAAGGTGATGATGCGCTCCATCCGATACGGCTCCAGAAGAGCCAAGCCGTATAAAACCGCCAAACCAAGAAGCATTAAAAAAGCCAATTGGGTAAATTTGCCTCCGCCCAAAAAAAATAAAAACATACTGGTTATTGCCAGTGCGCCGAGAGTGCCGACATCTGGCTCCATAATCAGAAGAAAACTCACGAAAGCCACCATTACCAGAAAGGGCACCAATCCGAATTTAAAGGATTTAATCTCAGACCTACGCGAAACAATCCAGGCGGAAAGATACACAATAAAGCCTAATTTTAAAATTTCCGACGGTTGAAAAAAAATAGGTCCCAATTTAATCCATCTCTTGGCGCCGCCAGAATCAAAACCTATATGGGGAATAAAAACCAAAAGCGTCAGCAAAAAAGAAAAAATAAAAAAAGGAAGGGCGAATTTTCTCCAGTTCTTGTAAGGGATTCTGATGGCGATGAAGAGGAGAATAAATCCTCCAATTACTCCCAAAATAATCTGCCGGAAAAGAGTTTTTGAAAAATCTGCCCCCTCCCGAGTCAAAAGGCCCATTGAGGCAGAGGCTAAGATAAAAATACCGGTTAAAACCAGCAGACAAACTGTTCCTAAAAAGACTTTATCATAGCGGCCTCCTCGCATATCATATTTCTTTACCTATATCTACTGACACATTGCTTTGCCTAAATTCAATTCTCGAGGGTTGAAGGGCATTTTTAAAATATTCGTAAGCCTTGAAGCCGTCCTGAGAACCACGACAGCTGTAAAGATTAAAAACAAGAGAACAATATTCAGGATAAGTATGAATGGCAATGTGGGATTCCTGAATCAATAACACGGCAGAATATCCATAAGGTTTAAAAGTATGCGAGATTTTATTTAAAATTTTAAAATTTTCTTGACTGGCTGCTTCTAATAAAAGATTTTCTAGTTTTTTGGCATCGCTTAAAAGAGCTTTATTCAAACCATACATAATACATGTTATTTCGTTCCCCACAGGGTTGGATTTGTATGTCATTTCTTCCTTAAAATATAGCCGGGAAATTTTCCGGTAAATTCTTTATTATCTAAAACAGTTGTCCCATTGATTAAAACATAATCCACTCCCCGGGAATACTGGAAAGGATTGTCATAAGTTGCCCGATCTGAGATTTCAACGGGATTAAAAATAATAATATCAGCTTTATTCCCTTTGGCAAGCACTCCCCTGTTCTTTATCCCCAGGATTTCCGCTGCCAACCCGCTCATTTTCCAAATCGCCTCTTCCCATTTTAATATTGATTTTTGTTTAACTAATAAATTAAAAGCCCTAGGGAAAGCGCCAAAAGACCTTGGATGCGGCAAATCACTGATAGCTGACGGCTGACGGCTGATAGCTGACAACTGATATCCGACGCCGTCAGAGGCAATGGCGCTGAATTCTTCCTTGGCAATCGCCTCTATATTTTCTTCGTTTATAACCTCGTTAAATATGGAAACGCGGAGATTGTTGGTCCAAAGCAAATCAAGAATAATGTCTTCTCCGGAAAGACCCGATGTTTTGCTTAATTGTTCGATTGTCTTGCCCACCGCCCCCAACTCGCTGAATCCAGAGGCAACAATTATTTTATCATAATGAAGGGTCAATTTTTTTAGGGATTCTATTAAATCTTTTTTCCGGCCGTCAGATTTTGTTTCCAGAATATTTTTTGCCTCAGCCAAAGGAAGTTTTCTAAACCAAGAAGGAAGAAGTATGAGTAGACTTGAACCGGTTTTGGTGTATGGAAAAAAGTCGCAGGTTATTTTTAAATTTTCCTTAATCGCGTTCTTAATCATTTCTATGGCACCGGGAATAAATTTCCATGAATTTTTACCCAAGGCCTTAAAATGACTGATGTGCAGTTGTGTTCCTGATTTTTGGGCCAAGGAAATCAAACGGGAAAGACTGGGAAGAATGTTCTCTCCCTCATCTTCAAGATGATGCTTGATCAAAGCCCCGTATTTTTTTGCCAGTTTAAATAAATCGATTATTTCATCATCTTTTAAAGTTCTACCATACACTAACCCGAAGTTAGTAGAAACACCGAAAGAGCCGGCCTCAAGCGAATCTTTTAATAAAAGTTTTATTTGGTTTATTTCCATTTCAGTTCTTTGAATGGTATTAAAGCCTGTAAGAGTGCAAAAATTAACGCTGAGTTTATGGTTTTCCATTTCTTTTAAAAATTCTTTCATTGTGGCCCAGTTTACATTTATTTTAGAAACGTCGACCCAGCGCTGGATTTCCTCCATAGAAGTTTTGCCTAAAAAGGGCGCGAGCGAAGAGCCGCAATTGCCGCCCAGAATGGTGGTGATGCCCTGGTGAAGCAGGCTTTCTTGAGAGGGTTGGCTGAAAATGGTCCAATGAGTGTCAGAATGGTTTGTCAAATCAATGAAGCCAGGGGAAACATATTTATCGGTGGCGTCAATAATTTTGCTGGCAGTATTACCGGATAAATCCCCTATTCTTTTTATTTCATCACCAACAATGCCGACATCCGCAACACTTGGCGCGCTGCCTCTGCCGTCAAAAACCGTACCATTTTTAATTAAAACATCATACCGCGCCATAAAATTATTATATCCTGTTTTTACTTTCCTACCAAGGCGATGACCAGGCCGATGACCGCCAAGATAATGCTGATTACCCAATAACGCATCGTCACTTTGTAGGCCGGCCAGCCCAAGGCCTCAAAATGATGGTGCATGGGCGCCACCAGAAAAACTTTTCTGTGAAAAAATTTTTTGGAAATCAATTGAATAACCACTGAGGCTGAGGTGGCGATCAAAGGGAAAGAAATAATTAAAAGGGCAAGGGTTGATTTTGTGAGAAAGGCCACAACTGTCAGCGCAGTGGTTAATCCTAAAATTCCTGTTTCTCCCATATAAAAGCGGGCTGGAGGAATATTAAACCATAAAAATGCCAAGATTCCGCCCACCAAAACACTGCAGAACGCGGCCAGGTCAATCTGGTTCTGGAAAAAAGCGATTCCGCTGTAGGCTGAAAAAATAATGGCGAAAATTCCGCCTGACAAGCCGTCCAAGCCGTCAATCACTCCTCCGCTAAACATCAAAAGCATTGTCAGAATAAAAATCGGGATGAAAATGATTCCTAAATTAATTTCGCCGACAAACGGCACAATCAAGGTGCTCATTCCCAATTTGTAATAAAACCACCAGGCGCCTATTAGACCTATGACTATGACGATGAGAATTCTTTTAAATAAACTAAGGCCGCCAGCCGTATATTTCCCTTTGCCGTAAATTTGAAGAATATCGTCAACCAAGCCCACCAAAGAGGCGGAAACAAGAGTGAACAACGGCAGCCAGGTCTGCCCTCGGCTCAAAAAATTCAGTTTATTCGTTAAATCAGAAGGGAAAAAATTTACAATCAGCCAGAAAATTAAAACAACAATCAAGGCGCTTGACCAAATCAAAATGCCGCCCATGCGCGGGGTGCCCACTTCTTTTTCCTTATGCAATTGATGAAAAATCGGCGTCTCCCCTCCTCCCAAGGCCTCGTTCCGCGCCTTTTTTTTCCACATTTTGTATTTGTAAAGATAATGGGTGAGAATCGGCGTTAAAGAAATCGCCAGAAAAAAGGCAAAGGCCGACAAACCAAAAACTTTTAAAATATTCATAATTCTTAATTCTTAATTCTTAATTCTAAATTCTTAAACGTTGCTTTAATCAATTTCTCCACATCAGTGAATCTTCCTTCTTTTGTAGAGCCCAATACCACCACAGCAATTGGGTGTTCAAATCCGGCGTCAAAGATTACAGCCAGATTGCCGCCAGCCAGATCTGTAAAACCTGTTTTTGAGGCAATGAGTAATGTAGTGCTGGAAGCATAGATATTACTATTAGATTCGCCGTTGGTTGTGGCCTCAAATAACTCCGGATTATTTTTAATTGCATATTTGATTAATTTGGCGACATCCTGGGCTGAGCCGTATCCGCCGGAAATCTGCCGGGAAATATCCAATCCGGTTTCATTTAAAAAATATGTTTGGCGCAAATTTAATTCCTTCGCCTTTTTATTCATAAGATTGATAAAATTGTTGTCCATTGAGGCAAGGGCGCTCGCTGCTTCATTGGAAGACTGCGCCAAGGCAGAGTCAATAATATTATCCAAGGATTCCCCTTGGAAACTTATTTCTTTTGCCACAAGCACAGTCATAATTTTAGTCAGACTGGCAAGAGGCAGTTGAGCCCGAGAATTTAATTCAAAAATCGGCTCGTTTCTTGCTAAATCAAAAACATAGACCGCTTTAGCCTCAAGATTGAGATTTTCAAAAGGATTGGAAACAACCGGCCCCTTGTGCTCTGGAAATAAAGAAAACCCGGATAATCCGGTTTCCGAAATTCTGGGATAAAAAACCAAAATCAGCAAACCAATGACGGCTATAATCATCAACACCAATCTTATTATTTTTTTGTTTTCCATAGCTTGTATACCTACTTTATCAAATAATAATTTAATTCGCAAAAGAAAAGGGGGCAAAATTTCTTTCGCCCCTTCATCCTCATCCTTATTCCCTTTGTTTTTTAGAGGCCGAACCTCTTCATTTTTTTAAGCTTAAGGCTTGATATTATATTGGCGCCATCCCAAAAGTGGCCGCAGCTTTTACACTCTATTTTGTATGATTTTTCAGTAGTAGGAATTCTCAATATTACTGTAATAAAGAAATTTTTAATTGTCAGATTTACTCCTCCTACTAAATTATTTTTTCCACACCTGGGACACTTAATCCCTTGTTCTTTCAATTCCAAGCCATCATCTTCTTTTACGGCTTGGAGTAGCCATTTAGAAACTATAATGACCATCAAAAAGCCGGCGATGATGATTATAATTAAATCTTTCATTCTTTCATACCTCCTTTTTTAATATGCTTCCTGTATCTAATTATACTAAACCGCCAAAACTTTGCAACCCAAATTAAAAACTTTCTTATCGTTCTCGAAAGTTTGTTCCGCGATTTTATTCAGAGAGACCCTTTTTATTTCCGCCAGTTTTTTTGTGACCCTAACCGGATTTGAACCGGTGTTTTCAGGATGAGAACCTGATGTCCTAGACCGGGCTAGACGATAGGGCCAAAATTTTAAATTCGAAATTCTAAATCCGAAATTCGAAACAATAATTAAATTCTAAATTTTAAACTTTTGAATTTTAAACATTTGGATTTGTTTCGGATTCCGTGCTTCGTGCTTCGGATTTATTATCTATTCTGCCACTCTTTTTCTTGCCTGGCAAGGAGTTGCTCTTTTAATTCCGGATGGGCCATTATCTCTTCCACGATTTTTTCCATCCGCATTGATTGAGAGCCTTTCACCAGAATCAAGTCGTTTTCCTGAATTTTTTCCTGCACCGCTTTTTTTGCCTCGTCAGATGTTGAAAATTCAAAAATATTTTTCGGATCAAATCCAACGGCCTGCGCCTCCTCAGTTGTGAATTTTGACCGCGGGCCAACCGTGAAAAGCAAATCTGCTCCGATTTCTTTAACCAGTTTCCCCACTTTTTTATGCTCATCAATGGTAAATTTTCCCAATTCCAGCATATCGCCAAGAACAGCGATCTTCCGGCCCGGCTTGATTGTTGACATATATTCGGAAAGCTCTTTTAAGGCCTCTAAGGCTGCGGCTGCGGCAATGGGTGAAGAATTATAACTATCGTCAAAAATGAAGGAATTTTTTATACCCTCTATGAGATTGAGCCGGCCAGGAGGAGGCTTAAATTTTGAAAGCGCCTCAGCTGCCTCCACCAAATTCAATCCCTGGGAAATGCCTACAGTAATGCCTGTTAAGGCGCTGTAAACATACTGCCTGCCAAAAACACCGGGAATCCTGATAGGAACAATATTCCCCTTGTAGTCAATTTTAAAAGTAATG
The DNA here is from genome assembly GCA_016208535.1 of Candidatus Terryibacteriota bacterium. Taxonomy (GTDB): domain Bacteria; phylum Patescibacteriota; class Minisyncoccia; order UBA9983; family UBA9983; genus JACQXW01. The sequence goes on along the minus strand of JACQXW010000021.1, from coordinate 5,727 downwards.
CCTTCTGAAGAAAGATGGTAATTTGAGGCAATTAAATCAAGATTTTCCGAAAACCCGTAGGTGATTATGTTTGCCTCTGTTTTTTCTTTTAATTCAGGAAGAATTTTGTCATCGCCATTTAAAATGGCGTAATTTTCCGGCTTGAGTTTTTTAATTAATTTTATCTTTTCTTTTATCAATTCTTCAGGGCCCTTAAAATATTCCACATGAACTGGAATTTCCACCAAGGTCGTAATAATTGCAATATCCGGCCTGATCCATTTTACCAGGCGCTCCATATCTTTAGGCCTGTCCACGCCCATCTCCAGAATAAGCCACTGGGGATAATTTTTTTCTCTAAAAAAAACTTTCAGGCCCTTAAATAAAATAAAAATCCATTGGAAAAAATTATTCCAGGCGCTTCTGGCGCCAATGATGGTGAGGGGCACTCCGATTTCGCTGTTATAGCTTTTTTCGCTCTTGCGGACGCTAAATTTATTCCCCAGCACCAAGGCAATGGCGTCTTTGGCAGATGTCTTACCTACTGTTCCCGAAACAGCCACAATCTTCGGCTTATATTTGCGAAGAATTAATTTCGCTTCTGTTTGTAAAAGAAAAACAATAATTTTTTTAAGAATTTGTTTAATCATATTTTATCTGTCCGGCGCCACTTTATAATAGTTTAGCAAAAATTTGACAATATTTACAAACGGCTCGGAAAGCGAATGCGAGGCATACCTTACTCCTTGAGGCTTAACTAATAAAAGAAAAGTTAAAAATTTCGCGTCAAAAGCAGGCGCATATCCAAAAAAAGTATGAATATATTCTCCTTCCTCATAACCTTTCTCACCTTCCTTGATAACTTGGGCCGTGCCGGTCTTGGCTGCCACAGAGTAATGTTCTATCTTATAAATTCCGTCCATCAAAGCTTTGTCAAAAACCTCAACCAGCATCTGGCTTATTTCCTCAGCAGATTCCTTTTTTAAAACCTGTTTTTTGACCTGAGGTTCGATTTTTATATCCTTACCTTCCTTGATTTTTATTTCTTCAACAACATACGGCTTCATTAAAACCCCTCCATTGGCGAGCGAGGAAAGAGCCGTTGTCATTGCAATGGGTGTGACAGCAATTCCCTGGCCAAAAGAGGCTGTGGCATACTCTATTTCTCGCGGACTATCAATCACATTGGAGAGCATGCCTGTCGTCTCCTGGGAAAGATCAATATTTGTTTTTTCTGTAAAGCCGTAATTAATCAAATATTCCTGGAATTTTTCTTTTCCCATTTGCTGCATTGCAAAAATTACTCCGCTGTTAAGAGAATAATTCAGCACCTCCTGCATTGTTCTCTTGCCCAGATATTTATCAATATCATAATTTTCAATTCGTTTTCCGTTGATAGTCACATAGCCCTTATTTTCATAAGTTGTCTGGGGAGTGATTTTTTCTTGATCAAGGCCGGCAGCCAAGGTGAGCGGCTTCATAATAGACCCCATTTCAAAAACGTTTTCCACTAAAGGATTTATAAAGATAGAGAGATCCTTAACTTCGTTATAAAAATTAGGATTAAAATCAGGCTTAACCGCCATTGCCAAAATCTTCCCGGTCTTCGGCTCAATTATGATTCCTCCAGCCAGCTGGCTCTTGTATTTTTCCATTGTTTTCTCAAGTGTTTTTTCAAGCAGGGATTGGACAGTGGGTTCAATAGTCAGAACAATGTCCCCTTTTTCAGGATTATTAATAATACTCTTTTTAATGTCAGTAAAAATTTCCGCAAAAGAATTGATAAAATTATTTTCTTCGCCTCTGCTTAAAATATTTTCATAATATTGTTCCAAGCCGTAGCGGCCAAGTAAAAAATCTTTTTTATAGCCGACAAAACCAAGAATATGAGAGGCAAGATTGTCGGCGGGATAATGACGCCAATTTTCCAAAAACACATTTACTCCTTTTATTTTTAAATCACTGATTTTTTTCGCGGTTTCATTATCAAGCCGACGAGCCACTATCTCATAGGGATCATCCTTTTTTTTGACGCGCTGAAAAAAATCATTTTTATCCAAAACTATTATTTCCGACAATTTTTGATAAGCATCCTCGGAATTTTCAAGAATTTTAGGATTTACAGCCAACTGAAAGCCTTTTTTTATAACAGCCGCTGAAAAAATCTGGCCGTTTTTTTCTTTAAAATAAATTGACCCCCTGTCAAAATATTCCCCAGCCGGCGCAACATACTGCTGATTGGCAAGGTCTTCGTAATAGTTTCCCTTGACCACTTGAATAAAAAAAAGGCGGGTTGTTAAAACAGCGCCGAATAAAAAAATAAACAGATAAATTAAGCGGATTCGGAATTTAAATCCCTCTTTCATATTAACGCTGGGCAAAAATACTCTGGCGCGTCACATATTCTGATTTTTTGTTTTGGTCAACAAAACCCAAAAGGCGGGCATAATCCATGTCAAATTGCCCAATAAGAAAAAGGTATTGAGTTTCCAGTTTTTGATATTCCTGGCCGAGTCTATCCAAACTCTTTGTGTTTTGCCGGTTTTCAATAACGGCATTGACAGTGATGCTCATAAAATAAAGATAAAAAATGCAAATTGAAAAAATAGCAACTAACATTAATTTTATTAATGTTGCATTAACCTCTTTGTATTCAGATAAACTTTTTACTATTTTTGTCATAATTTTTCTATCGCTCGCAATTTTGCGCTGGCTGAAGCGGGGTTTAATTTTATTTCCTCTTCTGCGGGGGTAACTGGTTTTTTTGTCAAAATTATTCCTTCTTTATTATTTTTAAATTTCTCTCTAAAAAAATTTTTTACTATTCTGTCTTCCAAGGAATGAAAGGAAATCACCACCAGTTTCGATTTTTTTGAAAGCAAATTCCATGTTTTCTCAATTCCCTCTTCTAGTGCTTTTAACTCATCATTCACTGCAATACGCAGAGCCTGGAAAGTTCTGGTGCAGCAATTAATTCTTCTTCCGCCAGCTGGCGGATTTCTGTATGCCGCCGGCACATTTACGCGAATTACATCCACTAAATCAAAAGTTGTTTCAATCGGTTCTTTTTTTCTTGCCTCAACAATGCCTTTAGCTATTCTCCTGCCATATCTTTCTTCGCCGTATTCATAAAGGACGTCGGCAATCTCTTTTTCATTCCATCTATTAATTATTTCTTTTGTAGTCAAATCATCCGGCCATATTTTAGATTTAAAAGTCATTAATAACGGTTCATTTTTTTGGAATGAAAATCCCCTGCCTGATTCCTTTAACTGCAAAGAACTCATTCCTAAATCAAATATCGCGCCATTGATTGATTTTATATTGTAAGGTGCGATCAATTCGTCCAAATCCCTAAAATTTCCATTTATCAAAATTAAATTACTATTTAATTCTTTATTCTTAATTCTTAATTCCAGTTGCTCTAATATTTCTTTGTCTTGTTCTATTCCAATCAGCTTCCCATTTTTGCCAATCGCTTTAAGTATTTCCGCCGCGTGCCCTCCGCCATCAATTGTCGCGTCCAAAATCGTATCGCCTGGCTGAAGGTCAAGATAATGAATTACCTCTTTTAAAAGAACTGGAATGTGCGCCATATCAGTAAGCCCCTAATTCTCCAAGTTTTTCTGCCAAAATATCTGTCTGTTTTTCAAGGCGCTGCCTGTAATTCTCCCAATTTTCTTCGTTCCATATTTCCAGACGCTTATGTACTCCAACTATGACAACTTTTTCTTTTAATCCGGCAAACTGTTTAAGATAATCTGGAATTAATATTCTACCCAAGGCATCAATTTCCACATCTGTCGCGCCTGAGAGGAAAAGGCGGACGAAATTTCTTGTGTCAGCTGAGCCGGTCGGAAGCTCACTGAGTTTTTCAGCCACCTTTTCCCACTCAGACATAGGATAAACAAAAAGGCATTGATCTAAACCCCTTGTTACCACTGCTTTTTCGCCTATCTCCTTCCTGAATTTAGCTGGAATTGCCACTCGTTTTTTAGGATCAAGACTATGTTTGTATTCGCCGATTAACATATTTTTAAGTTATCCACATTATCCACAGACTTATCCACTTTTACCCACTTTATTAACACTATACACCACTTCTCTATATTTACAAATAAAAAACTGTGGATAACTTCCACAGCCAATCTAACTTACTTATTACTGATTACTATCCTTCGGCCTTAAGATTGGGAAAAGAATGACTTCACGGATGTTGTGAGTGTTTGTGAGAAGCATCACCAGACGGTCTATGCCGATTCCGAATCCGCTTGCTGGAGGCATGCCGTATTCCATTGCCTCCAGATAATCCTCATCGCTTGGCGAAACTTCTTTCTCGCCCTTTTCCCGCGCCTTGTCTTGTTCAATAAATCTGTTTCTTTGGTCAATTGGGTCATTGAGTTCGGAAAACCCGTTGGCCACTTCCACACCATCAATTATTAACTGAAATCTATCTATCATTTCCCAGTTGCCTTCTTTTCTTTTGGCTAAAGGCGAGGAACCAGCTGGATAATCAACAACAAAAGTCGGTTGGACTATCTTCGGCCGGCAGATTTTTTTAAAAATATTATCCATTATCTTTTCTCTGCTTTCAAAAGTTTCCACTTTTATTCCAAATTGCTGGGCCTTTAATATTAAACTATCCCGGGACGCCTTTTCAATATCGGTTATTAAGGCAAATCTTTTTAAAACATCAAAATAAGAAATAGTGTTGAATTTTTTGAGATTTTTTTTGGATAATTTTTTAATCAGAGCTTTTATTATTTTTTCGATAAATTTGCGTAAACCCTCGGCATCCTGATAGGCCTCATAAACCTCGATCATGGTGAATTCTGGGTTATGGGTGGCATCAATCCCCTCGTTCCTGAAGTTTCTTCCCAATTCGTAAACTTTTTCAAAGCCTCCTATCAATAATTTTTTAAGATATAATTCAGGCGCGATGCGGAGATATAACTCCATATCCAGGGTGTTATGATGAGTCTTGAACGGTTCTGCCAGAGCGCCGCCAGCCAGATGCTGAAGAATCGGAGTTTCCACTTCAATAAAGTTTTCTTTGTCTAAAAAATTTCTTATTTCGGAAATTATTTTTGAACGCAATAAAAATCTTTGCTTCACTTCGTCATTCATCAATAAATCCAAATACCTCTTCCTGAATTTCTCCTCAATATCCTGCAGGCCGTACCATTTTTCCGGCAGAGGCCGCAGACTTTTAGCAATAATCCTCCATTGGGAAACTTTTATTGTCTTTTCTTTGGTTTTAGTTATAAAAAGCGTTCCCCTTAGCTCCACAAAATCGCCGATATCAACAGTGTCATTAAATAAATCAAACTGCTCCGTCCTAATATCGTCTTTTTTTATGTAAGCCTGGATAGAAGCCGAACCATCATTGATATTAAAAAAACCGGCTCCGCCATGCATCCGCATAGCCATAATTCTTCCCACCACAAAAAACGGCTTTTTCTTTTTGGAAAGTTTTGAAAAATTCTTCAAAATCTCAGCAACACTAAAATCCCGCTCAACTGAAACCGGATACGGCTCAATCCCCTTTTCTTTCAAAAGATTCAATTTTCTAATTCGTTCATTTCGTATATCCTCTAAACTCATAGGTTTATTTGTAAGAAATCGTAGCGTTCTTTACAATTCCTTTGGATAAAAATAACTGATAAGTTTTTCCATTGGTGTCATATTGTTAATTCCTTTGTGGGGTTTGACCGCGTTGTAGTAATTCACGAATCTGATAAGTTCCTG
>JACQXW010000020.1 GCA_016208535.1 Candidatus Terryibacteriota bacterium | reverse complement strand
TCAACGAGCTTGGCGGCGAAGACAAGGTGGAAACAACGCTTTCCGCAATGTTCGCCCTTATGGAGAAACAGCCGAACGGTGAAACCGGAACACTGCTTGCCAACGGCTACGCCAACATCTTCTATGTTCGCGATTTCGTTGCTGTGCTGTGGATGGTCTACTGCTTCTGGCACGACGACGGCTGGATTGTGTTCGCGAATTCCGTTGACTATGCGCTTGACTGGAACGCTGGCTATCTTGTCTTTTCTTGCAATTCCTGAAAACTTTAAATCTTTAAATCTTTAAGAAAGGAGGCTTAAACCCTAAAACCCTTGGAAACTTTGAAAAGTTTTCAAGGGTTTTTTATCTTGAAAAATGATAAAATAAAATTGGAATCATAAGAACGCAACGGTTACGGCTTTTGCGCCGTGATTTCGGGATATTTTTCGCGAGAGTCGCGCCGGTTATGGCTTGCGTGAGAGTGCAGAAATAATCTCCAAAAAATACAGGAATTGGTGCAAAAAACTGGCGGACTTCTATGTCCCAAGTAAGATTCAACCCTTAGAGTATTCAAAGGGCGGTGGTGCGGATGGTTTTTTGCACGATAGCGATGATGTGCTGTGGATGGTCAACTGCAACTGGAACGACGACGGCTGGAATGTGAACGCGAATTCCGTTGACAATGCATGCATTTCGATATTTTGTCGTTTTTATTTTCTTTTTCTGTAAAATAAGCGGTATATGATAATTCAAGAAGGTCAAGGAATTTATTTTCAATTCGCGCGCCGATTGTATAACGGCTGCTTCTGGGTATATGTTGGATAATACTAATCCACATCAAATATCCCTCTTTGATTCGTTGAAGGATGGATGCGTTATCGAGAGAGAGAGAGAGAGAGAGAGGAAGGCTTCGTCATATCTTCAATAATATCATATCCGTGGAAAACTTACTTGTTTCCTGGCAGGAATTTTTGCGTGGAAAGAGAAAACGGAAAGATGTGGCGGAGTTTTCACTTAATTTTATGGACAACATTCTCACTCTTCATAGCGACCTAACCAGCCGAACTTACATTCACGGCGGATACGAGGCGTTCAAGATAAACGACCCGAAACCGAGAGATATCCATAAAGCGAGCGTGCGGGACAGATTATTGCATCGCGCGATTTATAGGATTTTATATCCGTTTTTTGATAGGAAATTTATAGCGGATTCTTTCTCGTGTCGATTAGGAAAGGGGACGCACAAGGCAATCAACAGATTCAGGAATTTTTCTTACAAAGTTGGCAAAAACAACACAAAAACTTGCTGGATTTTGAAATGCGACATCAGGAAGTTTTTTGCCAACATTGACCACGAAATTTTAATCAATATTCTGCACGAACATATTGAAGACGAAAACTTGATAAAACTTCTCAAAAACATTATCGGAAGCTTTTCATCAAATCAAAAAGGCATTGGTCTGCCGCTTGGCAATCTTACCAGCCAGCTTTTTGTGAATATCTACATGAATAAATTTGACCAGTTTGCAAAACACAAATTAAAAGTAAAACATTACATCAGATATTGCGACGATTTTGTTATTTTTTCGGAAAGTAAAGATTACGCGCAAAAATTAATTCCGCCTGTTAAGGAATTCCTAAACAAAGAACTTAAGCTGGAACTGCATTCTAAAAAGGTTTCCATAAAAACCATATCTTCTGGCGTTGATTTTCTTGGTTGGGTAAATTTTCCTAACCATAGAATTTTGAGAACCACAACAAAGAGAAAAATGTTTAGAAATATCAAAAAGAATGGAGGCAAAGCAGAAACTATCCAATCATATTTAGGATTGATTGGGTGGGGGAATAGTTATAAATTGAAAGTTAATATGTTAAAGAAATCTGTTTTATTGTATAATTAATCCAAATGCCCGGTAGGACAAATTCGAATGTGTTCTTCTATGTATATGTACTGCAAAGCTTAAAAGACAAAAGGCAGTATATTGGTTATACCAATAATTTAAGAAGAAGATTAGAAGAACATAATTCGGGTAAAAATATTTCCACAAAATACAGAACGCCCTTAAAACTCGTGTATTATGAAGCTTGTTTAAGCCAAGAGGACGCCAAAAGGCGCGAGGAGTATTTTAAAGTCACTGGCGGGCGTAGATTTTTAGCAAAAAGGTTGAAGAGTTATTATAAGAATAATTCGAATTTGTACTAACCGGGATGGCTGAAAAATCCAACAATATCACTTATTTTGCTGAGGCGAATTTCAGGAATGAAAGGAAGAAGTTTGGCGTCAAGCGGCAGGACAGGACCAAGCACATGTATATCATCGGCAAGACCGGCATGGGCAAGACCACTCTGCTGGAGAATATGGCCATTCAGGACATTCTTAACGGCGAGGGCGTGGGCATTGTCGACCCGCACGGAGAATTTGCCGAAAAAATGCTCAATTTTATTCCCGAGAATCGCATTGACGACGTGCTTTATTTCGCTCCCCATGACATTGACTGGCCCATTGCCTTTAATGTGATGGAAAACGTCGACCCCACTCAGCGCCATCTCATTGCCAACGGCCTCCTGGGTGTGTTCAAAAAAATCTGGCCTGATGTCTGGTCCCCGCGAATGGAATATATTTTAAACAACTGCATCTTGGCGCTTTTGGAATATCCGGAATCAACGCTCTTGGGCATAAACCGGATGATTTCCGACAAGGATTACCGGAAGGAAGTGGTTTCCAAAATCACCGATCCTGTGATCAAGGCCTTTTGGACCGATGAATTCGCAAAATACACCGACCGTTACATGACCGAGGCAGGAGCGGCCATTCAAAACAAGGTTGGCCAGTTTATCTCCAATCCCTTGGTAAGAAACATCATCGGCCAGCCAAAATCCGCCTTTGACATCCGCGACATAATGGACCAGAAGAAAATTTTCATCATGAATCTTTCCAAGGGAAGAATCGGCGAGGAAAATTCGCGGCTCATCGGCGCCATGCTCATCACCAAAATTTATCTGGCTGCCATGAGCAGAGTTGATGTGCCGATGGAGGAGCGGTCGGATTTTTATCTTTATGTCGATGAATTTCAGAACTTTGCCACAGAATCATTCAAGGATATTTTGTCAGAGGCGAGAAAATACCGGCTCAATCTTGTTTTGGCCCATCAGTATATTATGCAAATGGACGAGAAAGTGCGGGACGCGGTTTTTGGCAATGTGGGCACGCTGATTGCTTTCAGGGTGGGTGCGGCTGACGCTGAGGAGATAGAAAAAGAATTTGCTCCGGAATTTTACGTTCAAGATATTGTCAATCTCGGTTTTGCCAATATCTATTTGAAATTGATGATTGACGGCGTTGCCTCCAGGCCCTTTTCCGCAACCACTCTTTCGCCAATGGTAGTCAAGGGTCCATCTTTTGCCGAAAAAATTATTGAGACCTCAAGAGAAAAATACGCCACGGCAAAAACAGAAATTGAAGAAAAAATTGTCAAATGGCATAAACCGGTCGCTCCTTTAGGTGCTTTGAGTGCTGCGAGTGCTGCCGGCATCACTGGCATCAAAAGGTCAATTCCTCATATGGGAGTTCAAAAAGAGCGTTTTGAGCCTCAGCCGGAACTTTACGAGGCAATCTGCGCGGTGTGCGGGAAAAAAACCTATGTTCCCTTTAAACCCGACGGCATCAGACCCACTTTTTGCAAGATTCACCGGAGACAGACGGGGTTTCAGCCGCCCCCTCAAAAACCAATTTCTCTTAAAGAACTGGAGAATAAAAGACCCGGTCCAAAAATAGATGAATTAAGAAAGGTTTTGAACGATGTGATAAGGCCGAGTTCCACTGAGAAAAAAGGCACCCTCAAACCGGGCGAGAAAATTAAGTTTGAGTAATTAGTAACCAATATGTTAGTAGTCAGATTAATTTTAATTTTATTTATAATTCCTCTTTTCACTCATGCGGCGGTTGTTATTAATGAGATAATGTATGATTTAAAAGATGGGTTAGATACTGGCCGAGAGTGGATTGAAATTTTTAATTCTGGGACAGAGACAGTTAATTTTTTAAGTTGGAAGTTTTTTGAGGCAGACACCAATCACGGGTTCACTGCCTATCAGGGCGGGGATACTTTGCCGGCTGGCGCCTATGCCGTGATTGTCAGCGACCCTGCAAAATTCTTAAATGATTGGCCGGGATTCCAGGGGATTATTTTTGACAGCAGTTGGTCTTCTTTTAGCAATACAGGTGAAACTTTGGCGTTAAAAAACGGCGATATTATCGCGGATCAGGTTGCTTACTCGTCAGATTTGGGTGCAAACGGCGATGGCAATTCTCTTCAAAAGATAGATAATCAATGGATTGCGGCAAGTCCGACTCCTGGCGCTCAAAATAACCAGAGTCAAAACACTCAATCATCTTCAGAAGAACAAGTAAATCAAGGTAGTTCTTCTTGGCCGGTTGAGCCGCAGATTTTTGCCAATGCCGGGTCGGATAAAACCAGTGTGGCTGGCGCGGATGTTATATTTTCCGGACAAGCGCTCGGGCTGAATAAAGAGCTATTGGAAAACGCGCGCTATGTTTGGAGTTTTGGCGACGGCGGAAGGGCTGAAGGCAAGAGCGTCAAACATATCTATAAATATCCAAGTGAATACATCGCGGTTTTAAATGTTTCCTCAGGAGAATATTCTGCCTCTGATATTGTTCTTGTAAAAATCATTCCCAATCAATTGACAATTTCCCAAGCCAATAAAGATTTTATAAAACTGCAAAACGATTCCGGCATCACCTTGGATATTTCAGGTTGGTTTTTAAGAGGCAATAATGTCACTTTCAGATTTCCGGAAACAACTTTAATAAAAGCAAAATCATCTTTACCTATTCCGGCAGAAATTTCAAAACTTGAGATAAATAAAAATATTGAAATTTTATATCCAAACGGCTCAGTGGCTTATTCATATATCAATACCAATACAAACTCGACAACCGTTGTCGAGTCAAAGCCAGTGGAAATAAAAAAATCAGAAGTAAAAACAGAAAGTTTTGATTTATCCACTTCAACAGAAGATCAAGTTGCGAACCCCGTTAGAAACAATGTTTCTAACGGGGCAAGTGTCATTACTGCGACCGAAAACAATTTTCCGGGCGCGAAAAAATGGCTTTGGATAATCCTCGGCCTGGGAATTTTCAGCGGCGTGGGATTTGTTTTCATCCGCAGTCATTGATTTTTTAGTTATTCTATTTTATCATCTGTTTTATGAAGATTCCCAAAAATTTAAATATAGGGGTAATTGGGACCGGTTATGTTGGTTTGGTTACAGGTATTTGTTTGGCGGACAAGGGTTTTAATGTCATTTGCGTTGACAATAATAAAGAAAAAATTGATAAATTAAAAAACGGCGAACTTCCGATATATGAACCCGGCCTTAATGAATTGCTTCATAAAAATTCAAACAGAATAACTTTTACTACTGATTTATTAGAGGCTGTGGAAAAAAGTAATATTATTTTTCTTGCCGTAGGAACTCCTTCAAAGGAAAGCGGAGAAGTTGATTTAAGTTATTTATATCAAGCTGTTGATGATATTGGCAAATATATTAATCATCCGACGATAATAGTAACCAGGAGCACTGTTCCACCAGGTACGACTAGAAAATTAAAAGATATTATAAACAAATATCCTAATAAAAAATTTGAAGTTGTGTCAAATCCGGAATTTCTCAGTCAGAATTCAGCTATAAAAGATTTTATGAATCCTTACAGGATTGTGGTGGGGACGGATTCAGAAGCCGCTAAAGAAATTATGGATTTTTTATATAAAGATTTTGATTGCCCAAAAATATTTACAGGTTTAGAAAACGCGGAAATGATTAAATACGCTTCCAATGCTTTTTTAGCCACAAAAATTTCCTATATCAGCGAGATATCTAAAATTTGCGACAAGATAGGAGCTGATGTTTTTGAGGTTGTTAAGGGAATGACTTTAGATCCAAGAATAGGAGATAAGTATTGGCGGATAGGAATCGGTTTTGGCGGCTCCTGCCTACCTAAGGATACTCTCGGGCTTTATCATATTGCCGAAGCTAACGATTGCCACCCTTATCTTTTAAAGGCTGTTACTGACGTTAATAATTATCAGAGGACAACTTATTTTTTCCAAAAAATAAAGTCCAAGCTTGGTGAAATTAAAGGAAAGAATGTAACGGTCTGGGGCCTTACTTTTAAGCAGGAAACCGATGATTTAAGAGAGTCTCAGGCTGTGGAATTGATAAAATTTTTAAAAAAAGAAGGAGTTGAAACAATCAAGATTTGCGATCCCCTGATTAAAGATTTTATGAAAGATTATTTTTCGGAATATAACGACGACGGAAGCATTGAATTTTATATTGATCCGTATGAATCAGTGAAAGGAAGCGATGCTATTATCATATCCAATCGCTGGTCCGGTTTTTCCAAAACCGATAAAAAAAGAATTAAAGAATTAATGAGAGATTATTATGTTATTGACGGAAAAAATATCCTTGATCCTAAAGAGATGAAAGAATTGGGATTTTATTACGAGGGGATAGGCAGGAGATAGTTTAATAAAATATATTAATGAAAGTTTCTAAAACAATTTTAATAACTGGTGGAGCGGGGTTTATCGGTTCTAATTTGATTAAAGAACTCTTGGGGCGCGGCTATCAGGTTTGCGTTATAGACAATCTTTCCACTGGAAACATTAAAAATATTGAGCCGTTTCTGAATAAGATTGAATTTATAGAAGGAGATTTAATCGACCTTGAAACAGTTAAAAATGCGGTAAAAGGGGTAGATTATATTTTGCATCAGGCTGCCATTCCGTCTGTGGCGCATTCCATAAAAAATCCGTTAGACTCCCATAACAGCAATCTTAATGCCACTCTCAATGTTTTGTTGGCAGCCAAAGAAAACAATGTAAAAAAAGTTATCTACGCCTCGTCTTCTTCCATTTACGGCGGCAGTCCAGAACTTCCCAAAGAAGAAAATTTTCCACCCAATCCGCTTTCTTTTTACGCCCTGACAAAATATGCCGGTGAAAAATATTGCCAGCTTTTTTCCAAATTATGCGGCCTCCCCACAATTTCCTTGAGATATTTTAATATCTTTGGACCTAATCAAGACCCTGATTCTGAGTACAGCGCGGTGATTCCCAAATTTATAAAATTGATGTTGCAAGGAAAACAGCCGGTAATTTATGGTGACGGAGAGCAAACAAGGGATTTCACTTATATTGACAATACGGTAGAGGCGAATATTCTGGCAATGGAATCTGATATTTCCGGAGAGGTGATTAATATCGCCTGCGGAGAAATGATTTCTCTTAATCAACTGGTTGAGATAATTAATAAATATCTTGGGAAAAATATTAAGCCTATTTATCAAGATGAAAGAGCTGGTGATGTCAAACATTCTTTGGCTGACATCAGCAAAGCCAAGAAATTATTAGGTTACAAGCCTATTGTAATGATTGAAGAAGGTCTTAAAAAACTTATTGATCATTATGAAAGAATTAAAAAATAAAACAATTTTAGTCACCGGCGGAGCCGGGTTTATCGGTTCGCATCTGTGCGAGCGGCTTTTTAAAGATGGGTATAAGGTCATCTCGCTTGATAATTATTTTAGTGGCTCAAAAAATAATCATATAGTTGGAGTTGAATATCGCGAGGGGCATACTAAAGATATAGAAAAATATGTGCCAGAAACACCTGATATTGTTTATCATCTTGGCGAGTATTCGCGGGTGGCTAAAAGCATGGAAGAGCCGGAGATGGTATGGGATTTAAATATAACTGGCACGCCTGCAGTGCTGGAATTTTGCCGGAAACGAGGATGCAAGATAGTTTACGCCGGTTCTTCCACAAAATTTTCCGAGAGGCGGCCAGACGGAATAGAGGGGAAAGATCTCTCTCCCTACACTTGGTCAAAAACAATCAACTCCGATCTTGTGTGCAATTATGGAAAATGGTACGGCCTTTCTTATGCCATTACATATTTTTATAATGTTTATGGCCCTCGTGAATTGGCTGGTGAATACGGCACCGTGATTGAGATTTTTAAGCAAAAATATTTGAAAGGAGAGCCGCTTGAGGTAAGGCTTCCAGGTACCCAAAGCCGTAATTATACTCATGTTGATGATACGGTAAGCGGGTTGATTCTTGTCGGAGAAAAAGGCAGGGGAGACGGTTATGGCATCGGCTCGGAAAAAAGTTATTCCATTCGTGAAGTGGCAGAGCTTTTTGGAAGCGAAATAGTGATGTTGCCGGCAAGAAAAACCAGCCGTCCGTCATCAGCGGTGGATATTACAAAAATAAAAGCATTAGGATGGAAGGAAACAAAAACACTTAAGGATTATATTAAAGAGTTTATTGTTTCATTAGAAAATGGCAGAAAATAGAAAAAAGATTCTTATTTTTTCTCTTGTGTATTATCCCAATCCTATTGGCGGGGCAGAGGTGGCGATAAAAGAGATTACTGATAGGATTGATCCAAAAGATATTGAATTTCATATGGTTACGCTTCGTTTTGATTCAAATCTTCCTAAGATTGAAAAAATAGGCAATGTCGGCGTTCATCGCGTGGGCGGAAATAAATTATCTTTTCCATTTCTCGCTTTTCTGAAGGCGAGGCAACTTCATAAAAAAAATAAATATGACGCGATTTGGGCGATGATGGCGGCTTACGCCGGATTCGCGGCGCTATTTTTTAAATTAACTCATCCGAAAGTGCCGTATCTTTTGACGCTTCAAGAAGGCGACCCCATTGATTACATAAAAAAGAAGGTGCGGTTTGTTTATCCGTTGTTCAGGATGATTTTTACAAAGGCCGATGTAATACAAGTCATATCCAATTTTTTAGGGGATTGGGCGAGAAGAATGGGATTTAATGGGCCCATTGAATTTATTCCCAATGGTTTCAGTAAAGAGTCGTTTTTTGATAAATATTCTGTAGAAGAAGTCGAAGAACTTAAAAAGAAGTTTGGTAAAAAGAAAGATGATGTGTATTTAGTTACTGTGTCGCGGCTGGTGCATAAAAATGCTGTTGACGATGTTATTCGGGCAATGCAATTTTTGCCAGCAAATATTTATTTTATAGTTGTTGGCGGAGGACCGGATGAAGAGATGCTTAAAAATCTTGCGAAAGATTTTGGTGTTGCGAAGCGCGTAAAATTTATTGGCCAGGTTGACCGTACGGAAACGGCAAAATACAGAAAGATATCGGATATTTTTATTCGGCCGAGCCGTTCAGAGGGTATGGGCAATTCTTTTATATCAACAATGGTGGCAAAACTTCCCATTATTACAACCCAAGAGGGCGGCATTGCTGATTTTCTTTTTGACGCAAGACGGAATCCAGACAAACCGACAACTGGTTGGGCAGTGGACAAAGACAGTCCGGAGCAGATTGCAGAAGCGGTTAAAGATATTCTTACTCATCCCGAGCAAGTCAAAAAAGTTGTCGAGAATGCGTATAATCTTGCTGTCAGAGATTACAATTGGGACTTTATAGCCAAAGATATGCGGAAAAAAGTTTTTAGCAAGGCGTGGGAATGAACATCCCATGAAAATTTTTCAGCGATTGTTTTTTGTCCGTCTTTAACAAGGCGTTCCCGCAAATCATGATCTTTAAGCAGTTTTAATATCGCATCCGCGATATTTTTTTCGCTTGCGTCCGGAGCGCCGGTAAAGACTACTGGTATTCCGGCATTGAAGCAATCTATCGCAGTTTCCGAAAATTCTTCAGTTGAATTCAAAATACATACTTGGGATGTTTTATATAAATGCCACATTTCCGCCCGTGTTGATTCTTGTTCGGCAGCAATCAGTTGAATATCCGGGAATTCTTTTTTAAGAAGAGAAACCGCATTGATAATTTTATTAATTTTATTTTTCTTGTCAGTAATGGCGACGATTTGCCGGGGAATTTTAACAGCAGAAAAAGGCAGGATTACTTCTTTTTTGGCCGGATTGCAATTGACGATAATTTTTTTATTTTGAAGATGGTAGGCTTTAATAAGCGCGTCGCGAAGGTATTCAGACGGGACTATAACTGTCTGTGCTTGGCGCAAAATAAATCCTTGCGCGCGCATAATAAGGCGGATTTTTAAATTACCAATATCCGGCTCATCTAAAAATTCATTCAGTTTCTTTTTTGTCAGGCGCGCGTAGACTGCTCGTTTCCACGCTTCGTCTTCGGTAAATCTAATTGCGACTGGTACTTTTTGCAAAAAACCTGCGATTATTGCTGGCAGTCCGACGGCAAGGGAATTTTGTATATAAATAACATCGGCATTTCTTGAAGCCTTAAAAATTTCAATAAGGTATTTTATTAAACGAATAAAAAGCGGCCGCCTTTTATCTATTGTTATAAGTTTGGTATCTTTGATTTTTTCCGAAGTGCTTGCGTAGGCGACAATAATAATTTCATGTTCACCGCTAAGGCGCTCAGCAAGTTCTTTGACATAAGGCGCCGGCTCGGCTATTTCCGGAGGATACAAGGGAGTGGCAATTACAATTTTCATAAATACCAGTTTACCATAGATTTATCATAATTCCAGTGTTAAAATATAATATAGCGTATGTGGTTTTTGTTTTCATTTCTAACAGCATTCTTTGAATCTCTTAAGGATGTCGTCAGTAAAAAGAATTTAAAAAATAATGTTAACGAGTATGTAGTCGCCTGGTCGATGAAATTTTTTGCTGTCGTGCTTTTAACTCCTGTTTTGTTTTTATTCTTTAAAATTCCGCAAATCGGAAATGATTTCTGGTGGGTTTTATTGGTAGGAGGAAGCCTTAATGTTGTGGCAGCAGTGCTTATAATGAAGGCATTAAAATATTCTGATATGTCTTTGGTTGTGCCAATGATTGCTTTCACGCCAGTATTTCTGCTGCTTACATCTCCTTTAATGTTGGGAGAGTGGCCAAATTTCTGGGGCGTAATGGGAATTTTACTTATTGTTTTAGGGTCATATATCCTGCATATCAAAGAAAAAAAAGACGGATATTTTGCTCCATTTAAAGCATTAATAAAAGAAAGAGGCGCCAGATTGATGCTTCTGGTCGCTTTTATTTGGAGCATTACTTCGAATTTTGACAAAATTGGAGTAATTAATTCTTCGCCGATATTTTGGGTTTTTTCTACCAATACTTTAATGGCGTTAGTATTACTGCCGATAATGATGAAACAAAATGGGGGCACAAAACAAATTATTTCTAATTTTAAGTCGCTTATGCCAGTTGGATTTTTTAATGCCGTAGCTCAGATTTTCCAGATGACAGCTATAAATATGACCTTGGTTGCTTATGTGATTTCTATAAAAAGGACGAGTGTGATAATGGGCGTTTTGTTCGGCGCGCTAATTTTTAAAGAAAAGGGATTAAAAGAGAGGCTTTTAGGGGCAGTTATTATGGTTATGGGAGTTATTTTGATTTTATTCACAAAATCTTATTGATGCAATAAATCATCAAGACGATCTATTAATATTTTCAGGCTGTTGCGTTTTATCGGTTCTTGAAGCGCGTTTGCGAGGCGGGTTCGTTCTTCTGAAGAAATTGTCAAAAATTTGGCGAGTTTTTCTACAAGGCCATTAAGGTCATTGTCTGGAAAAATATAATCTGGACCGACAAGCTCCTCGAAATCTCGGCTTGACACGAGAGTTAAACATCCGCAACCTACGGCCTTAAACATTGTCTTGTCCAGCATTCCAGACGGGCTGCAATTTACGTATATGTCATGAGAACGATAATAACGATAAGTTTCGGTGTTTGGGATAGCTCCAGTAAAAACTACGCGGTTCGCAATGCCAAGCGATTCTGCAAGAGCGCGCATTTGATTGAGATAATCCGGTTCCGCATCCACCGGTCCGCCGACAAACGTGGCGGTAAATTTTATTCCTTGTCGGGCGATTTCCGTCAAAGCTTTAATTAAGAGTTCTGGCCTTTTTGATTTGCTGATTCTTCCTAAAAATAGCACTGAGTGAGGAATGCGGGCGATCGGTTCGTTTAATTTATAAGATTCCTCATCTACTCCGACAGGCATTAAAATCGTTTTTTTGTAGCGGCTGGTGTATGAAAATTTTGATGTGCAAAAAATTGTGTTGCAAAAAATACTCGCGATGTCAGTTAAAAAACTTCCCTCATAATGGTTTCTCCACATAAAAACTTTTTTGCCAAGCAGCCGCCAAAACAATCCTCCCAAAAGAACATATTCTTCGTTCATATGCACAAAGACAACATCGTATTCTTTTCGCAATCGCCACGCGTGATAACAGAAACGCAACGCAAAAATAATTTTTTTAAAAAATTTATTTCCTGTGGCAGATTCTTTTCCAAGACTATACACAAAAACATTGGAGGGAAGATCAAAGGATCCTTTTTTTAGGCAAATTACATTGACACGGCCGAATTTTTCCGCCAACAACTCAACCCATCTGCAAAAAAAACCAAGAGTGGAATCTTTGCGATCCATCACTTGCGTGCAGATGAGAAGACTTTTATTTTTTGCGAATTCGTCCATTTAATATATAATATAGATTATGAAAATTATTTTGGCAACGCCGCTTTATCCGCCGGAAATAGGCGGGCCGGCGACATATGTCAAAGAACTTTGCGAACAAATAAGCGGAAAACATAAAATAATTATTGTTGCTTACGCTGATGACGCAATAGCTCAATCTGGCGCTGAATTAATCGCTGTCAGTAAAAAACAGCCTCTTATTGTTCGCCTTTTTAAATATTTTTTTGCTCTTTGGAAGGCTAGTCGTGGAGCCGACCTTATTTACGTGCAAAGCGCTGTGGCATCCGGTTTGCCGACAGCGATTGCGGCCATGTTTCGTAAAATTCCGTTTGTGGTTAAATTTGTCGGCGACGAGGCGTGGGAACGGGCGGTGCAATTCCGCCAGACAAAAAAGCAATTAGAAGAATTTTTGCAAAAACCAGAAGGGGGATTAAAAGTTAAAATAATTATGGCGGTGGAAAAATTTGTTTTAAATCGTGCTTCTATCGTCACAACACCCTCTTTTTATCTTAAGGAAACCATTATCCGCGCTTATGGCTTGAAACCAGAGCGCGTCATTATTAATTACAATGCGGCTGATGAAAAAGAAAAAAATGAAACAACAGAGAAACGGTCTCTATTTCAAGTTTTGACAACCGCGCGCCTTGTTCCGCATAAAGGCATTGATGGTATTATTCGGGCTGTTGCCATTCTCAAAAGTCGTCTTCCGGAAATAAAATTTTTTGTCGCTGGCGATGGACCGGAAGAAGAAAATTTAAAAAAACTTACCAAGGAGCTTGGAGTTGAAAACAATGTTGTGTTTGTCGGTCGCGTGACGCGTTTGGAGACATGGAAACTGCGTAAACAATCATCAGTTTATGTTTTGAATTCGACTTACGAAGGGCTGCCTCATACTGTTTTAACCAGTTTTGCTGCGGGAATTCCGGTTGTGGCGACAAATATTTTTGGTACAAACGAGGCTGTGTATCATGAACAAACAGGATTACTTGTTTCATTGGGAGACGATAAAGCGCTAGCAGAAGCAATTTCCCGTTTATTGACTGATGATAAATTAACCAAGCGTTTAATTGCAGGAGGGAAAAAAATTCTCAGAGAAAAATTTTCCTGGGAGGCGCACATTTCATCTCTTATGAATATCTTCAAGTCCGCCATTTCGCGCCCATGACACGAAACGTTTGACTCCTTTTTCAATCGGCATAAGCGGTTTCCAGCCGAGAAGATGTTTTGCTTTTTTGGTGGAGGCGTGTGTTTGTTCCACGCTGGCATGGTGGCTTGGTCGCTTATAAACAGTTGCGGTTATGCCAGCAGCTTTTTCAAGTACATGTAAAAGCTGATTTAAAGTTAAAGGTCGCGAATTTCCGATATTTATAATTTCAAAATCAAAAGGTTTTTTAAGGGCAAGCATTATGGCGTTTACCGTGTCGCCGACATAAGTGAAGTCGCGGCGCCGCGTTCCATCTCCTGACATTTCTATCGGTTCTCCATTCAGCATTTTTTTAAGCCATAAAGGCAAGACTAAATTCGGGCGCATGCGTTCGCCATAGGCGTTGAAAACGCGCAGGCAGATTGCCGGAAGATTAAAATTGTGATGGTAGGTATAAATAAGAATTTCCGCCGCCTTTTTTGACGCTCCGTACGGAGACAGCGGAAAGTCTGTCTGATCTTCTTCGGAAAATGGGGCGGAGTTTTTATTGCCATACACTGAGGAAGATGAGGCAAAGACGAATTTTTTTATTCCGAATTCGCGCGAGCATTCAAGAAGATTAAGTGTGCCTTCAATATTGACGGAAATATATTCAAAAGGGGAAAGCACTGCTTTGCGGGTGTCTGCTTTTGCCGCCAGATGGACAATTGCATCCGGTTTTTCTTTCTTGAATATCTGTTTCATTTTTGTTAGATCGCGAATGTCATTTTTATAAAGAATGAAGCGGAGATTTTTTAAGAAGGGTTCGATGTTGCGTTGCTTTAAGCGCGGGTCATATGCATCGTCAAAATTATCAATACAAACAATGCGGCTGGAGGTTTTTTTAAGGATGGTTTCAATAAGGTGGGAACCGATAAAACCTGCGCCTCCGGTTACTAAAATCTTTTTAATTTCTTGATTTTTAGTCATTGTTATTATAGTGTTAAATTTATCATGAAAGCGGAATATAAACAAGAATGGGATATGTATTTAAAAAAGGAGATAGCGGAAATTACTCCTTTTTTAACAGAACTTGGCTTTGTGCTTGATGTGGAGCAGCCGCACGTCGGCGGTGAGAGATATCTTATGAGCGGCCGCAAAATTATTCTTATCGGTTATCGCAAAAGCGATGGGAAAAAGGCAATTATAAAAATCAGCAGCGATCCATTGGAAAAGAATGAGATTGAACGTGAACGGAATTTGCGCGAAATTTTGCTCAATCTTAATTTTTCTTATAAAACATTTTTGTTTCCTGAGGAGCTTGTTTTTGCCAGGCGCGGCAAATATGTAATTTATGCCACGGCTTATATCGAACAAGAAAATCCGTTTTTGGGCCGTTCGCTTGAGGAGCAGTTTTTTTTGGCTTTGCGTATTTTTGAGGCCCAGGAAGGATTTCATGCGACTGCTTCGTCGCATATAAAGAAAATCAAAGGTAAGTTCCGCAAATCAAACGTCCATGAATTGTTCGCTTCTAATGCGCGCGAATATATGCTTTCATTTGAGAAATTTGAGAAAAGCGTGTTGGCAAACGATCCTGATAATAAGAGAGTGGCTGAGGTTATAGGTAGGGCGAAAGAAATTATTTTTAAAAATCATGTTGCAATAGAACGGTATTCCAGTTTTCTCACTCATGCCGACTGTGCTCCGCACAATCTTCGTGTTTCCGTAAAAGACATTTATTTACTTGATTACACCTCAATGCATTTCGGAAACAAATATGAGGGATGGGCGCGTTTTCTTAATTTTATGGTTATCTTTAACCAGCCCTTGGAAATAGCTCTTGTTGATTATGTGCGCCAGAATCGCGGTGAGGAAGAATATTTAGTTCTTCGTCTGATGCGCATGTATAAAATATGTTTTCTTTTAAAGTATTACACAGAGGCGCTTACAAAAACATCCGGTGATTTGCATGAGATTGCGCGCTTGGGTGTTGAATTTTGGACAGATGCGCTCCAGTCGATTATTGACAATGAAGTCTTGCCAGAAGAAAAAATCCGGCTGTTTAACCAAAAAAGGGAATTATTGCGTTCCGAGGAAGAAAAAAAACGCCAAAAAGAAATAGGGCATTCCGCCAGCAGATTTTTTTATAAAGAAGGCGGCAAAAGTTCTAGGTAAGACAAAGGTTGAATTTCTTCAAAAAGTTTTCTGTTTGCGGCGGCAATGATTGTTTGGCGTTTTTTTGATAGTGGCGCCGGCTGGCCGGCTGGCGTGTAAATTTCTCCTCCGGCTTCCCGCAGGATGCCGATTGCCGCAGCGACATCGCGCGTGGTAAAAGTGCCATAAATAACCGCGTCAACCCGGCCGGCTGCTAAGAAACATAAATCAAGAGCCGATGAGCCGAAATTGCTTACTTTTTTCATTGACGCAAGAAAAGATATTTGCGCTTTCTCTCCCCATTTAAACAAAGGTTCTTTGTGTCCGATGCGGAAAATAGCATAAGCGTCAATTGCTTTGTTGACATCTGATACGCGAATCGGCAAATCATTAAGAAACGATCCTTTTCCTTTCTCAAAACTAAATAATTCATTGGTAATGGGATTATAGACCGCGCCGGCAATGGGAACTTCTTCATAAAGAAGCCCGACGCAAGTTGAAAAATGCGGGATGTTTCGGCTGAAATTTGAAGTGCCGTCTATTGGGTCAAGTGCCCACTCATACTGGTTTTTTTTAACAGAGTCTAAAAATTTTTCCTCTTCCGAATATATCTGGTGTTCTGGAAATGTTTTATTAATTTCTGACACAAAAAAATCATTGATTTCAATATCAACTTTTGTGATAAGGTCTTTTGTGTCTTCTCCTTTAAAAGATACTTCAATTTTTTTATTTCTAGTTTTTTTAAGTTTTTCTCCTGCCTCTTTAACCAAATAAATGGAAAAATCGCGATAATTTGTAGTATTCATATTTTTGATTATATCCCGTTAGAAATTTTTTAGCAAAACTATGGCTAATATATTATTAATAGATTTCTAACGGGATTATATCATAAATAAAAAAAATCCCCCACGGACCTAAAATTCCGTAGGGGGTAGATTCAGATTTTTTTCGGGTATCCTTTCATAATACCCTTTTGGATAAAATCGAAGTCAGTGTTGACGCGCTTGACCTCTATTTCTTGGCGTTCCTGTTTTGTCGTTATAACCTCGTGATGGCGGTCTTTTCCGTCTGTGCGGATGTTCAACTTACCGACAGTAGGATTAAGAACAGCGATACAAGGTCCGTACTTCCTGATGAGCCTTACTATGGGAGCGATTTCCTCAATGCCTGTTTCGTTGTCAAAACCGGGGATATCAAGTGTCATCAAGGCTTCAATATCCCAGACAGCAAAGGTGTTCTGGATCCGGCTTTCACAAATGATTTCGTCTACTATGACGCCGACAACTTTCGCACCAGTATTAATGGCGTCGGTAATCGCTTTTATTGTTTCAGGCACCAGATACCCGCTGGCCTTGTTTGAGACGATGGCCACATGCGTATAATCGCCACTCTTCTGAATCACGGCGATAGCCTTGTTAAGAGCGCCTGAGCTATGATACCCAGGGCACTCTAAAATGTCGGGCTGACTTATATCCTTGAATTTAAGGAAACCCTTCTTGAAAAAATCTTTTGTTTTTCCGCAGTCATAGTCTATTGGGATACAGAAATACGGCACGCACCCGCAATTAAATGCTGCAACTGCGCTTTTATGAGCGCGGTCCAGCATTTCTTGCAGATTATCGGGCGTCTTTGCATACGACCGAAAAATAACAGCGATTTTTGGCTCCAATTTATCCTCCTTATTAAAATTTTTTTAAAGTGCTGCCTCTTTAATATCAAGGATATCAAAGAGTTATTTTAGATTAGCATTTTTGGTATTACTTGTCAAGATTTCTTAATTTTCTTTAGTATCGTAAAATTAATTTATATTTTTTATGCAAAAAACCCTTTTAATCAATCCGCCCTTTAATGTCTCTAAAGAAAAATATGATACATCTATTTCGGTGGGGCTTTTGAGTATTGCCACATATTTAGATAGCAAGGGAATTAAGGTGAAAATTATTGACGGCGCTCGGCAGGAAAATTATCTTGATTTGCTTAAAAATGAAATTAAGAATTATGATATAGCCGGATTGTCCGTAATGACCACTCAGATTCCAGGCGCCCTGGAAATAAGCAAACTGATACGAAAAACCAATCCGCAATGCCAAATAGTTTGGGGCGGAGCGCACCCGACTTTTTTCCCGGAGAAAACAGCCGAACATTCTTTGGTTGACATTGTTTGTTTCGGCGAAGGAGAACTTACCATGCTTGATTTGGCGCAAGAAAAAGATTTGGCGGAAATAAAGGGTATTGTTTATAAAAAAGACGGCCGTATTGTCGCTAATTCTCCGCAGGCTCTCCATAATCCGGCGCAAATGCCTTTATTCAAATGGGATTTGGAGCCGAAAGAAGTTTTGGAAAAATTGACCTTGATTCCGTCTTTAACCTCTCGTGGCTGTCCGCACAGGTGCACTTTCTGTATAAATGCCATTTTAAAAAATAATTGGAGAGGTAGGACAGTGGAACAGGTTTTGAAAGACCTAAAAATTATCAAAGAAAAAGAATATTTCCGCGGCAAAAATTTGCGTTTTTGGGATGAGAATTTTTTTGTCGATCTAAGGCGCAGCCGGGCGATAATTGACGGCATGATAGAAAGAAAATTGGAAATTCCATGGGAGACGACCATCAGGGCGAATTATGTTGCAGAAGGCCCGCCCGAACGACTGAATGATGATAATCGTTCAGTCGGGCGGGGAAAAGTTGATGACGATTTTTTGGAAAAAATGAAAAAATCAGGATGTTATCTTTTGTCATTTGGAGCGGAATCCGGCTGCCCGAGAATTTTAAAAAAAATCAAAAAAGACATTAATCCACAAGACATTCTGCGTTCGGCAAAGATGGCGCTGAGGCGCGGCATTATTCCCCAATATTCTTTTATGATAGGTTTGCCCGGGGAGGAGCGTTCTGATATGATGGCGACTTTGGATTTGATAGATGAATTGATAAAATTGAGCCCGGAAATTCAGATTTTAGGTCCGCAAGCCTTTCGGCCGTATCCGGGTTCAGAACTTTATGAAGAATGCATTCAGGCCGGCTGGAAGGAGCCGCAGTCGCTTGAGGAATGGGCGAGTTTGGCGGAAAATGAATTAAGTTATCTGGCGGTGAAAAATTTTCCCTGGGTGAAGGACAAGGATTTTGTGGAATCAATGGAGGCGTACGTGCGATTCGGCGCGCACAGCGTGAAGAGCGCCATGGGTTCAAGCGTCAAGGCGCAAAAATTATTGAAGCTCGGTTTTATTTTATTGTGTAAATTAAGATGGAAGCTGAAATTTTTCAAATGGCCGATAGAATTTAAATTAGCGAAAAGATTTGTAACAAAATAAATTATGAGTCCCGTTAGAGACCCCAACCTTATGTTTTACGCATATGTGATAAGAAGCAAGAAAGACGGGAAATGGTATACTGGAAGCACAAATAATCTACGGAAACGCTTTAATCAGCACAATGAAGGAAAATCAACTTGGACAAAAAATAAGGGTCCATGGAATTTAATATATTACTTGCCACGTTAGAAAATAATATTTTCTAACGTGGTGAACATGTTTAAATGAAGAAGACACAAGGTCGAGAGAAAAATATTTAAAATCAGGCATGGGTAAGCGCTATATCAAAAACAGATTAAAGCGTTTCCTGTCTCTAACGGGATGAGGATTTTAAGTTTGGGGTTGGACAGATCGGCTTTGGATAAAAATTCCAACTTGTCCAAAAGAATAAGCGAATATAAAAAAATCGTTGAGCAATACGATGTGGTTGTTCCTGATTCAAAAAATAAAATAATCGGGTTGATCAGGATTTTTTTTCAATCCAAAAAGATATTAAAAAAAGAAAAATATGATGTTATCACCGTTCAGGACGCGTATTACTTGGCTTTTTTGGGGTGGTTTTTGGCGAGAAGGTTCGGCATCGGGCTTAATTTACAGATTCACGGGTTTGAAAAATATCGCGGTATCAGAAAACTGCTTGCGAAGTTCGTGATTCCGCGGGCAGATTCAATAAGGGTGGTGAGTCAAAGATTAAAAAGGCAATTGGTTGAGGAATTCGGGGTTGGTGAGGGGAAGATTACGGTGGTGCCGATATATGTAGAGATAAGCACGAAATCCGAAATCCGAAATCCGAAACAAATTAACAAGTTTGTTTTTTTGACGGTGGGAAGGTTGGTAGTGGTGAAGAATATAAAGATGCAGATAGAGGCGATGGGGGAGATAATTAACAAACAACTTACAACCAACAACTTACAACTGGAGTTATGGATTGTCGGCGAAGGGCCGGAGAGAAAAAATTACGAATTACTAATTACTAATTACAAATTACAAGATAATATAAAACTTTTTGGCTGGCAGGAGGATGTTTCAAAATTTTACCAAGAGGCGGACGCGTTTTTGTTGACTTCTGATTATGAGGGATGGGGAATGGCGGTTATTGAGGCGGCAAGTTATGGTTTGCCGATAATTATGACTGATGTGGGGTGCGCTGGAGAGATTATAAAAAATAACGAGAGCGGAATCGTTATTCCCGTGAGCGATTCTAAAAAATTGGCGGAAGCAATGCTGAAAGTAATGGAAGACGATGATTTAAGAAAGAACTTGGGAGCAAGGGCGCGGAGCACAATAGAAAAATTACCAAACAAAGAGGAAACTTTGAGGTTATATAAAGAAAGTTGGGAAAAAGCATTATGAAAAATATCGGTCTTATTTTAAATAAGTTTTATGATTGATTTATTAAATATTAAAAAAATATTAATTGTTAACACTCGTTCCAGTGATAGGAAGCTTGCGGGCATGGTGATGTGGGGCGCGTGGGCTGTTGCCAGTTATTACAAGAAAACCATTAAGGGTTCTAATGTTAAATTTTTAGATGAAAATAACGAAGACGATTTTTTAGAAAAATTTAAAGAGGCGGTAAAAAATATTGAGTTGGTGGGATTTTCTTTAACCTCAATGCAAATAAAATACACCGTGCCTTTAGTGAAATATATCCGCGAAAATTATCCAAAAATTAAAATTATTGCCGGCGGAATCCACCCTATTTTATTTCCAGATCAAGATTACGGTAATTATTTTGACGAGGTGGTGACAACGGAATTGCCGAAAGACACTTTTGATTATTCTCTTTTGCCGGAGCAGGTGAAAGACGTTTATAGAAAAAAGCGCGCGCAAGTGGTGACGGGCTTTAACTGTTCCTACAAATGCGCTTTCTGTATAAACAGCGTCAGGAATAAAAGATACGAGGGCGTGCCAGTGGAAAAAGTGCTGGCTGACATTGATTATGTGACAAAAGAATTTAATCCGCCAAAAATTTATTTTCGAGACGAGGATTTTTTTCAGGACATAGATAAGGCGGAAGCGATAATAGACCACATCATAAAGAAAAAATATAAATTTACATGGGATACTTCTTCTAGAGTAACTCATTTTATGCCTGGAAGGATTGATGATGATTTTTTGCCGAAGATGGTGGAATCCGGATGCCGCCAATTGCGTTTTGGAGTGGAGAGCGGATCTCAGAGGGTTTTGAATTTCCTGCGCAAGGGCCAGACGCCGGAGAAAGTGAAATTCGCCGTCAGCCAATGTGTAAAATACGGCATTCATGCAACCTGTTCTATTATGACCGGTATTCCTACGGAAACAACAGAGGAGAGAGAAGAAACTTACAAATTAATAGACGTTTTGAGCAGTTATGGTTCATTGGTTGATATTCTCGGCCCGCAAATATACAGGCCGTATCCGGGCGGATTATTATACGAAGAGGTGAAAAAATCCGGCTACAAATTGCCAGATACCTTTGAGGGATGGATAAATTATTATGACGAGAGTCCAGTAGGCGATGTTTTTGACACCGATGTTCATTATCCCTGGTTGAGTAAAAAGGAAAATAAAACGTTGCCCTATGTTTGGGTAGTTTCCCATTATGGTCTGAATTACAGCAATTCAAAAAATTTAATAAAGAGATTGATTGGCCTTTTATTTAAGTGGCACTGGGAATTGCGCTGGTTCGGCGGCTGGGATGTCAAATTTTTCATGTTTCTGCGGAAAAAATTTTTAAGGACGGATTTAGAATAGATATATATGGAGGAAATAAAAAATGAGAAAATTAAAGTTGCGATTGCTATTAATGATTTTGTCGTTGGCGGAGCGCAGAAATTGATTACGGAATTATTTAAAAAATTTGATTCTGATAAATTTGAATGGCACTTGATAACACTTTTTCAGTTTCCGGAAAAATGGGAATTTTACGATTTATTGCCAAATTATGTTCAAATTCATAAATTTAATTTTCGCGGAGGAAAGGATGTTATAGAAATTTTTAAATTATTAAAAAAACTTAGAAAATTAAAACTAGATATTGTCATCACCAATATATTTTTGACAAGCACGATTTTTAGAATATTAAAACCGTTTACGGGTTATAAAATAGCAGTGATTAAGCATAACACGGAAATTTTTCGAAGTAAGTGGCAGGAATGGGTTGATAGGATATTAAATTTAATTACCGATAGCATTATTGCCGAAGCGCCGACGGTCGCTGATTTCACGGTAAAGACAGAGGGAGTTAAAAGAGAAAAAATAAAAATAATTCCCGGTGTCGTGAATTTAGAAAAAATAGAAAATGCAAAAAAGAATTTCAATCGTAAAGAAATTTTAAGAAAGATAGGATTTGACGAAAAAAACAAGATAATAATCAATGTAGCCCGTCTCACTCATCAGAAAAATCACAAATTATTGATTGACGGATTTGCCGAATTCGTAAAAAAACATCCTGAATATAAACTGATTATTATCAGCGAGGGGACCCTAAAGAATGAGCTGTTGAAACAAACCAGTGACTTGAAAATATCCGATAAGGTTAGTTTTCTAGGATTGGTGGATAATATTTACAAATATTATTTAGTCAGCGATTTTTTCGCCATATCTTCGTTCATGGAGGGATTTTGTTTGAGTGCTGTGGAAGCAATGGCATGCGGTATACCGGTTGTTTCCACCAAAACAGCCGGCCCAGATGAGTATATACAAAACGGATATAATGGTTATTTAATGGATGGTTTTTCCGTAAATGAGATGGCGGGAATATTGGAAAAAATGCATAATTCAGATATTAAAACAATGGGCGAGAACGCGCGAAAAACAGTGGAAAAATATTCGGTTGATAAGGTGGCAAAAATGTACGAGAATTTAATTTTGGAAGTAGTAAACAAATGAGCGATAATTTTGACATTAAAAAAGTCGCGCGGGAGTATGCTTATTCTAAATTTCCTTTAGCAACCAAGAAAGAAAACGAAAAATTAATTGAGGATTGGATTAGAAAGCTGGATGTTGCCAGAAAAATTGTTAGCGATTTTAAATTGCGAATAACTGATCCGAGAGGGATGAAAATATTAGATGCCGGCAGTGGGAATGGTGGAACCGCAATTGCTTTCGCCGAAGCCGGAGCCAATGTTTTTGGGATAGAGGTTAGTAAAGAATTGATTGATATTTCTAAGAGATTCGCTGCCGTTAATAATGCCAAGCCGGAGTTTATTTTATATGATGGCAAAAAAATACCCTTCGGCGACAATGTTTTTGACGCGGCGCTGTCAATCAGCGTTTTGGAACATGTTTCTGACCCTGTAAATTATTTAAGCGAGATTTTGCGCGTTCTCAAGCCGGGAGGATATTTGTATTTGGCTTTTCCCAACAGGCTTTGGCCGAGAGAAACACACACACTTTTGTGGTTTGTTCATTGGTTACCATATAAACTAGCAGAAAAAATTGTTTTGATGTTTAAAAGGAATCCTTTAAGCGAAAATAATCTGCACTTTTATAATTATTGGGGTTTAAAGAAGATATTAAAAAAAAGCGGGGGCTGGGATATAATGTTTGAGAAAGGGAGAAGCAGAAACATCGTCAAAAAAATAATAAAGGCAATTCTGGGATTTTTTCATATTTCCTATCGGGTTTTTTTTCCTCATATTATGTTGATTCTCCGCAAAAAAGTATGAAAAAGATAAAAATTGCCATGATGAGCTATACGATTGATAACAGACCGAACAAGGGAACGGCTTTATGCGCGCGGAAATTGATAGAAAATTTATTGGCGGACGATAGATTTGAAATTTATCTTGTTCATTATGATAAAGTCAATGACCCTGCGTACTCGCGGGCGAGCGAGATATTGATGCCTAAAATTAAATTGCCTTACGGCGGCAGATTTGTTTCTCAACTTTTGTTTTTTTGGAAATATCGTAAAAATAAATTTGATATTATTCATTGGTTTCAGCCGCGCGTCTATCCTTTTTACTGGCTGGCGCCGGCAAAAAATATTATCGTTACCGCACATGCGGCCGGAGAATATACGGCAGCAGTTGTTCTTCCATTAAGTAATAGAATTTTTAGAATAGTTTTGAAATATTTTAACAAATGGGTTGATGTTGTTATTGCTGATTCTGAATATGGAAAAAAAGAAATAATCCAATACTATAAAATAAAACCTAAAAAAATAAAAATAACATATCTTGGAGGAGAAGATTACAAAATTATTGAAAAATCGATCGCGTGTAAATTGATAGTTGACAAATATAAGATCAAGGCGCCGTTTATTTTAGATGTTGCAAGGTTGGCCCCCCATAAAAATATTGATACCTTAATCAAGGCATATATTTTAATGAAAGAATTGTTTATTGAAAGAAAAGAAAAATTAGTAATTGTTGGCAGTTTATTCCCTGGTTGTGAAAATATCTGTGAATTAGCAAAAAACTCTAAATATAAAGAAGACATTTTTTTTGTAGACTTTGTAAAACAAGAAGATTTAAACGCTTTTTATTCGGCAGCCGAATTGTTCTGTTTTCCTTCTTTGAATGAGGGGTTTGGTTTGCCCGTTGTTGAGGCAATGGCTTCCGGTACTCCGGTGATAACTTCTAATGTTACATCTTTACCGGAAGTTGCTGGAGATGCGGCGATTTTAGTTGATCCTTTGAATATTGAACAAATTGCACATGAAATGAATAAAGTTTTATCTGACGAAAAATTAAGGCAGAATTTAATAAAAAGAGGATTGGAGAGGGCGAAAAAGTTTATATGGAAAGAAACTGCCCAAAAAACAAAAGAAATTTATTTCAATTTAATGAAAAATGGAAAATAATATTTGTCCAATTTGCCGAAAAGATTCTGAGTTTATTTATTTAAACTCGCATATTGATAGCGGGCAAGAATATAAATTATATGAATGCGGAAATTGCCGCGCGCAGTTTTGGGAGCCACTCAAAAATCCCGGGGCGGAGTGGTATAAGAAAGACGAAAGATATGCGGGCAGGAACATTGAGCATGATTTAAAATTCGGAAAACATTATACAAAAATTCTTGATTTTTTAAAGCCGCTTAAAGGGAAAGTTTTGGATATCGGCTGCGGCACAGGCAGTTTTCTTTATTGGGCGAAAAAGGGCGGGTGGGAGATTGCCGGTTTTGATTTTGACAGAGACGCGGTTAATGTCGCCAAAAATATTTTTCATCTTGAAAACATTATGGTGAATGATTTGACGGGATATTATAAAATCAACTATGATAAAAAATTTGACCTGGTGACTTTTTTTGAGGTCTTGGAGCATTTGGATAATCCAAGCGAATTTATTGGTATTGTCAAAAACATTCTAAAAGAAAAGGGGTATATTGCCGCTAGTGTGCCGTGCCGCGATATGGCGCACTGGCTTAATCCGCACGATGTTCCGCCAAGGCACCTTACCAGATGGGACAAAGATTCTCTTAAGAGATTTTTGGAAAGCCGCGGTTTAAAAATTTTATATCTTAAAAGAAAAATTGTGGATGTAAAGCATATTTTGATGAAATTAAGATTTAAATTCGGCAGGCGTGTTTCTTTTAATATAGTGGAAAAAATAAAAAAAACAGAAACAGAAAGAAAAATTAATATAGTGCATTCTCTGGCGAAAATTAAAGATTGGATTTTATTTGGTTTGCCGGCATTTATTATCTGGCTTGTTTTATTTCCTACGCAGAAAAAATATATCAGCTTATACGTCATGGCGCAAAAAAAATGTTAAATAAAAAATGGAATGATTTAAAACAGGCTTATTATTTTCGTTCAATAAAATATAAAGACGGAAAATACTTGGTTTTTAACAGAAAACATGAAGGTGTTGCTCGGTATTTAGATAAGGCGATTGAAAATTTGCGACACGCGAAAGATAAAATTATTTTTTGCGATGCTGGTTGCGGCAACGGAATTTATATAAAATACATAAAAGATAATTACCTTGATATAGAAATATATGGCTTCGATTTTTCTGAAGAAATAGTAAAAGTAGCTGTAAATAATACCGGGGTTTCAAGCATTATAAAAGGCAATTTAGAAGAAATTCCTTTTGAAAACAACAAATTTGATATTATTTTGTGCACACAGGTTATAGAACATCTTTTAGACGATAAAAAAGGCATGGCGGAATTATGCCGCGTGCTTAAAAAAGGAGGATATTTGGTTATTAGCACAGACAATAAGCACAATTTTATTTCTAAATTATTAAATTTACCAAATACTATCTTCTCTGTTCCTTATAAAATAATTAAGGCAATATTTTTTAAGAAAAGTGATAAATATTTTCCTCATAAATCTTATTCAATAAAGGAATTTAAAAATTTAATAAATTCTACTCAATTTAAAATTGAAGAAATATCAACATTTAGATTTTCAGCGCCGTTTCCTTTTTACAAATTAAAATTTGCAAGAAATATTGCTGATTTTCTTGAAAGAATTGCAATTCGTGCAAATCTTTTTAAAAAGAGCGGAGATATACTTATTTCTCTTTGTAAGAAAAAATAATTTTTAATCTTTTATTTTCTTTAAAAAATAAAACGAAGTGGTGATGATTGTGAGGCGGTTGGCGGCGGCGCCGATGACCGCCCCCCAGATTCCGTAGAAGGGTATAAAGACGAGCAGGCAAATTAATCCCAATAAAAAACTGGAACCGGAAATCATAAATAATTCCCTCACTTTTTTATGGGCGGAGAGATAGGAGCCGATCGGATAGGTGATGGCGTAGATGGAGGTAAGGCTTATTATCTGCGAGAGAAATACGGCTGATTTATATTGCGGAAAGATGTATTTAAAGATAAGGGGGGCAGCAAGGATATAGGCGACTATCGCAAAAGAAATAATCAGGCCGAGCAGGAGTAATTTTTTCGGCAGATTTTTTTTGATTTCTTCAGCCGGCCGGCCGGCGAATTTCGGGAACGAGATGGTGCCGGTGAATCTGAACAGATATTTTATCCTGTCCGGCAGGGCGCTGGCAAAAGTGAAGATTGCCACCTGGGGCGCGCCCAGCATGGTGAATAAAAGAATTTTGTCCAAATATTGGCTTGCATTGGAAACTATCTGAAAAAAACTTAATGATCTGCCGTAACTATCCATTTCTTCGTCAGCCAGATTGTTTGTTTTAAATTTCTTTACAGTTAAGAAATAAAATATTATTCTGCCTGTAATATTTGATATAAAATAAACAGCCAAGATTATAAACAGATTTTTTGTCAGGAAAATAGTCAGCAGTATTGCGGCCGCAAATATTAAATTTAATCCTATTTCATATAAAACCCTTTCTTTAAAAAGTTTTTTCCCTTCCAGAAAACTGGAGTAAAGGCCGAAAGACTCCATTAATGGGAGAAATAAGCCGATGGTTAAAAACCCGATAGACAGAATTAAATTATTATTCAGAAGATAATAGATGCTTATAAGAAAACTGGCGATGCCGGCGATTGTTCCCCATTTTATTTTCTTTTTAAACCCTTCTTTTATCGATCCTTCAAATCCTCTGCTGACAGAACGGGTGACTGCAGAGGAAAGTCCTGGTATTACAAATAAAGAAATAATTCCATAGGCGGATAAAATATATTTATAAGTTCCGAATGTCTGCTGGGTTAAGAGATTGGCATAAGCAATGGAAAGACCAAGACTTATTAGGGCGGAAAATATCTGCCCCAGGGTCAGCCAGAAGCCGCCATGGGCGAGGTAGACCATGTCGGTTTTGAAGTATTTTTCGCTCCAGCGGAGGAGGCGATGGGCTTTTTCCTTTACCCCGTTAGAAGTCCGAAATGTCTTTGACATTTCGGCGCCAATCTTTGATTGACTACTTCTAACGGGGTTTATTTTTCGCATTCTTTGATTTTATATTATTTTTCTATAGTTATCCACAGCTTTTATATTTTTATTACCCTATTTTTTTAATATTGATTTATAATAAAATAAGTCGGCCGTTTTTTATAATTTTTTTAAATACTAAGAAAATGAAAACAAAATTTTCTCTCGTTGTTTTTGGCTTGATTTTTGTGTCAGGCCTATTATTAGTTTCTCCGTCCTTGGCCAATGCCGCGGCTTTGACGTCTGCAACAGTTGCGCCAGCGACAAATAATGTTGATAATCTTTTGGGTCAAACAAACGCCACCTGGAGATTTATCATTAATAATGTCACCGCGCTTTCCACTTCCACTGACGCGGTGGAAATAACCTTTCCGGAAATTACTGGCGGGCCTAATTGGGATTTTTCCGGCGTCTCTGCTTCCAGCACAGCCCTTGGAGGAGACCTTTTGAATTTTGCCACCACCACTCTATATATTGATGGCGGCGCCAGAAAAATTATTTTAGCTGCCACAAGCACCCAGACCAGCGCTGACAACAATTTTATTATTGACATTAAGGGAATCGTTAATCCGATTGGCGATTTAAGTATTTTGGGAAATAAAACCTGGTCTGCGCGAACTTGCACCTTGAGTCAAGTAGGCAATCCCAGCTCCGGCTGCGCGACAGACATTGATTCTAGCGCCACTGGCTCGGCGAGTATCGCGAGAAGAGGGGGATTGATTGACGATTGGACCTACGCGGCCAGCAATTATTCCGCTGCCGCCACCGGCGTTCAATACACTTTCAGTTTTACGGCCAGCACCACCTTGAATATCGGAGAAAAAATTCATATCAATTTTCCCATTGGCTTTGATATTACCAACGCCACCACCTCCTTGCAGACCATTGTTGAGGGGGGGACGGCGCAAGTGGCGGCTAGTGCCATTGCCACCTCCACCGCTTATGGCTTGAACCAAATTATTCTGACAACCAGTAACGGCGCCATTGATCCGGCTTCAACATCCACTGTGACCGTGATAGTCGGAAATATCACCAACCCGGCTAAGGGCTCTTATCAGGGAGTAAGAGTTTGGACCAGCGCCAGCAATAACGGTTTAGTTGATGGCTCAGTCTATGGCATAGAACAAAGAAATGATTTCAGGCCTCCGCCCTTAGACGGCATCCAGATTGGCGGCGCCAATACTGTTATCGGCCAGATAAAAATCAGGCAAAGCAACGGAAGCCTTCGCAATCTCACGTCAGGCGAGGCCCTGCAGATAAAAGTGGGAATGGGCTCTCCTGATTTGATGTTTTTTGCCGGCACCAAAAGATTGAGTCTGTCCGGTTCTGTCTATGGTTTTACTTACAGCAATCTTTTGGACGCCACCTATATGATGGGCGTGATGCCGGACAATACTTCTGATAAAGATTTCTTTGACAATTATCTTCAGCCGAACATGACAATGATTAATGTGACTGGCGGCGAAACCGCCACTGTCACGCCGATTTTTGAAATTCCCAATGGCGTCATTCAGGGTTCCATCACCAACGGCCCGGCCAGCGCCACGGGAATTTTTGTCCGCGCCTACACCAACGCCTCAGAGACTTTTTCTCCGGTTTTTACTTCCACGGCCTACAGCGTAGAAGGGCTTAACGCCAGCGGCATCGGATATTTTGAGTTGCCGATAAAGACCGGCCAAACCTGGAATTTCAACATTATGACCAATTCCACTTTGACCAGCGGAGGGGCGCAATACTGGACGCCTGATGTCAGTCCTGTTTTTGTTGAAGCCGGCACAGCCACAACCACTCTAACCGCCTTTTCATTTGTTGTTGCCAATAAGACATTGAATGTCACCTTGCGCGACTCCAGCGGCAATCTCATAACCGAATCCGGAGGCGGTCCCCAGCCTTGCATCAATATCAGACGGGCAGGATCTGATATAAGGGGCCCGGGCGGTATGGGTGTTTGTACCACCACCAATGTCAATGGAATTCAGGTTTACCAAATGAAAGTTCCCACCGGCGCCTTTGCAGTGGAGATTATGCTGCCAGGAGCCGGGTTCAAAGAATATCCGGTGACAATTACCAGCGCTGACACAACCGTGAACCAGACAATCATTATCGCCAAGCCGACAACCTATATCAGCGGCGCGGTCACCGACCCTGACACCTTCCCCATTCAGGGCGTGACTGTGATGGCTCAGGGCTCTAACGGAAGTTTCAGTCAGACTCTTACCAATTCCAGCGGCCAATATACTTTGTATGTTTCTCCGGGCGTTTATCGGGTTGAGGCGTTTGCCCCAAGTTACGGTCCCTTGACTCCTAAAACCAATGTTACTGTTGCCTCTGGTTCCAATGCCACGGGCCAGAATTTCACCATCAGCGCCGCCTCATTCAAAAAAATCATTGGCAGGGTTTATACTGATACAAATACTAACAATCAATGGGACTCGGGCGAGACCACTTATGCTGATGTGCATATTCGCGCCTTTGGTCCCAATGGAATGAATTTTGCCATGAGCCGGGGAGACGGCACATACAGCCTCAGGGTTCCCGGAGGGACTGGCTACACCATTGAAGCTTGGTCAAAAGATTTGGGCATGATGGGAACGTTGCTTGCCAATGTGGATGTTTCCAACGATGTTTCTGATAAAGATTTCAAGCCTGCGGCCCAGGGTTATTTGCAAATTACAATTACCGGTGGCAATACCTATGGTTTGGACCGGGTTTTTGCCTGGGCTTACAACGCCTCCACAGGCAAGGGCAATGGTTCGGACACATGGACTGCCACTTCCAGCAATGCCGATTTAATAACAAAATTTTCTCTGCCAGCCGGTTCTTACAGACTTGATGTGGGCACGCCCGGTTTTGGCAATCTCACTTCTTTGGTGGCAAACATAGATGCCACTACCACAACAATTACCGCAGGGAATACTTCAAGTTTAACCATCATCCTGCCGGCAATGGCAACCTTAAGCGGCACCACCGCTCCCAATGCCACTGTCTGGGCTTCCCGCACAGACGGTCCGGGCAAGTACAGCGTTACTGCCAACAGCAGCGGCGCCTATTCAATGAAAATTCCCACTGGCTACACTTATATGGTAGGCGCCTCTTTGCCGGGATATGTGAATACGCCTGTCAATTTGAATTTTACTGCCACTGCCACTCAAGATTTAACTTTAAGTATTTCTCAATACTCAATTACCGGCGCAATTAGTTCTTCTGGTAGCGGTAGCATTGCCGAAGGATTTGTCTGGGCAACTAAAGCCAATAATACCGGCTGGGCCGGAAGCGAAATCAATGCTAACGGCACTTATGCACTTAATATTGATTCCGGCACTTGGACTGTTTATGCCAACGCGCCTTGCCACAGCGCTTCCAATGGAATATCTCAGACCGGCAGCGGCACTGTCAATATCACTCTTATCGTTATTTCCGGATGCGGCTTTTCCAAACCTGAAATTCAGAGTATTGTGCCTTCCAGCGGCGGCACTGTGGCCACCAGCAGTATGACAGTCAATATTCCGCCCAATGCCTTGGGAACCGGTTCCAGCAATGTCTCTTTCAGTGTCAGCGCGCCCACAAATGTTCCGCCAGCCACGCTCAATGCCGCTCCCTTGGCGAATTCTGTAAAAAGCATTGTGGCCTCTGACAGCAACGGAACAGTTATCAGTAGTTTGAATAACTCCATTGAGATAACAATTAATTACAATGAAAGCGATATTCCCGCCGGCTCTTCTGAAAATAATCTGCAATTGGCTTATTGGAACACAACCACCAACACTTGGGACGCGGTGGCAGCCACTGTTGACACGACAAACAATACTATCACGGCCCGGGTAGATCACCTTACGGATTTTGCGCCGATTGTGCCGACAAACGAAAACGCGCCAACTAGCCCGGTTGGTTTATCTGCTGTTAGGAACGGCAACACTCAAATTGATTTTTCTTGGACAGCAGTGAGCGGAGCCACCAGTTATCTTGTTTATCGCGACACAATTGAAGGCGGAAGTTTTCCTTACATTGCCACAGCAAGTACAAATTCGTATTCCAGCGCCGGATTAACAGGCAATACCGCTTATTATTATAGGGTCAGCGCCAGCAATGCCAATGGAGAATCAGCGGCAACCACCACTGTTTCTGCCACAACCTGTTCTTCGGTGAGCAATGGAGTTGTAAGCGGCGCAAGTTGTTCTTTAACCTGTAATGGCGGTTATCATGAGAGTAGCGGAAGCTGTATTTTGACAGGCGGAGGAGGGATTATTGGAGGAGGTTAACAAAGATCATGACACTCAAATCGCTTCCAGTGGCGC
Organism: Candidatus Terryibacteriota bacterium; assembly: GCA_016208535.1. GTDB lineage: Bacteria > Patescibacteriota > Minisyncoccia > UBA9983 > UBA9983 > JACQXW01. Next base: position 896 of record JACQXW010000020.1, on the reverse strand, counting down.
CGGTTCTCCGGGTAATGAAACGAATTACTTTGGCTCTCTTACGGAAAAAGCTGTTCAGAAATTCCAGACAAAATATAACATTACCACTCCGGATGATTCTGCCTACGGCTATATGGGACCAAAAACCAGAGCGAAATTAGGGGAGGTATTCAAGCAGTAAATCGGAAAGTTATCCACAGGTTTTAAGAAAAATTACTATTTTTCTGATAAAATAAATACAATATCTAACTCAACGCAAGTCGTAGTGTTGGGAAAATTTATCCCGTTACATCTGGAAAACTTTTGTCTATAAGATAAAAAATAAATAGTAAATAAAAATTAAAAAACCATAGATAAACTTTATTCCTTAGAGAGATGTAACGGGATTTATTTGTTAAAATTAATTAATAATTAAAAAGTAAAATTATGAGCAGAAATAAAAATTTGATTTCAGTCATTCTGTCAGTGGTTTTGTCAATAATGGTTGTGGCTGCGGCTGCTTCTGCGGCAACCACCATCAGCACCAATATCAGCACTGACGGGACATTAACAGTTGTCGGAAATGCTTCTCTTGCGACTATTACTGCCGGCACCTGGAACGGCACAGCCATTGGCGTGGCTTATGGAGGAACCGGAGCGGCAACAGCGGCTGCTGCCCGAACTAATTTGGGATTGGGAACAATGGCAGTAGAGGCTAATACAGGTTCCACTACCATTACCACTCTCGGCACAATCGCTACCGGCGTTTGGAGCGGCACAGCCATTGGCGCCCAGGTTGGCGGTACGGGCCAGAATTTTTCCGCCTCAAGCGGCTTGATCAATTTGTATTCAGGAACTGCTTCTGCGATTGCCACTTCCTCTCTCGGTCTTCTCACCACAGATGTGGCAGAGGGCACCAACCAATACTGGACCAATAC
>JACQXW010000019.1 GCA_016208535.1 Candidatus Terryibacteriota bacterium | reverse complement strand
AATTTTTATCAATCTCATCATAATTAAACACCGGGCCGTCTAGGCAGACGTATTTAGACCCTGTGGTGCAATGCTGGCACTTGCCCACTCCGCACTGCATCTTGCGTTCCAGACTCACGAAAATCCTTCTGTCAGAAATTCCCAAAGGCCGCAAAACTTTTTCTATGGCATCTGCCATTGGCCCGGGCCCGCACATTGCAGCGCAGGCATTAGGTTCGTCAATTTCTATCTCCTTAATTAAATCTGTCACAAAACCGACATAACCTCTCCAGCCGGGTGCCGGCTTGTCAATTGTCAATATAACCTTGATTCCCTTTTTTTGCCATTCCTCTATTTTGTCTTTCATCAAAATTTCTTCCGGGCTTCTGGCGCCGTAAAGCAAATAAATTCTGCCGAATTTTTCCCTATTTTCTATTATGCATTCTATCAACGCCGCAATGGGAGGTATGCCGCAACCGCCAGTAACAGCCACCACATCTTTGCCTTCCATAAAATCGAGAGGAAAACCGTTCCCAAACGGACCCCTCATCTCAATCTCCTTCCCTTCCCTCAAAGAATGCAGAAAATTGGTCACAACACCACCGGTATTTCTTACGGCAATTTCCATATATCTTTTTTCATAAGGAGAAGAAAGCGGCCCAAAGGGCGCCTCGCCAAAACCAATTTGACCAACCAGCACAAATTGGCCAGGAATAAAAGAGAGGCCGGGTTCAAGCCTAAACAATTTCACTGTTGGTGATAGCTGTTCAATTTTTGTCACTAGCACATTTTGCGGTAAATAAATATTTTTCATTGTTGTTTTTTATAATCTTCTAAAATTTTTTTCAATATTTCCTGTATATCTATTTTTGCCGGGCAGTATTTTTTGCAATTGCCACAGCCCACGCACTGCGGTTTACCATACTCCAGATACGCCCGCACAAATTTATGATAAAACCAATTGTAATATCTTTCTTTAATTGTGGGACGGAAACTATACCCGCCGCTGATTTTTGCAAATCCCGGCAAGGTGCAGGCGTCCCATTTTCTGCATCTTGAACATTTATCATCAATCCCGACTTTGTCCTCAATGGAAAAGCAATGACAAAGGGGGCAAACATAAGTACAGATGCCGCAGCCTAAACATTGGCTGCGCAGTTCTTCCCAAATGGGATGATTTTCGCGCGACCACTCCACCGCGTCTTTTAACAATTCCGAATCAAGAAGTAATTCGCGCATTGATTTTGACCATTCCGCGAAGTCCGCGAAGGACGGTCCTTCGCCGATCGGCGAAGGACCGTCCTTCGCTACTTCAATCTTTATTTCTTTTTCATTAATCTCCTCAAAAAAATCTTTATTTTTTAAAACAAGATTATTAGCCCTGCGGCTATTTAAAAAAACCCGGTATATTTTTCCATCCTGCTGACCGCCAACTATATGGACACTTTGAAATACAATGTCTCCGCCCGGGGCAACATCCATTTCCTGATGAATCAAACCGATGACCAGCGCCTTTTTTCTTTTTTGAAAATAGAAAAAGTCCTCATTGGGTTTTTTCATTATTTCGTCAAGATAAGTGAGGGCCTCCAGGGCCGGCAAAGACAAACCAAAAAGAATAAATTCTTTTGCCGGCGCTTTGGCAACATTAATTTTATTTTTCTTGCCCAGAGAAAAAATTTCCTGTATTGGCGGGAAAAAATATTTTTTAAACGGCAGGGAATCTCCGCCAGAGGCGGAAAAAAACTCAAACTCGCCCTTGAGTTTTTCAATAAAACCATTCAGTTGTTTTTCGGCAATAACCAGCATATGCGGAATGCGAGAATCGAACTCGCGTCCCCTGCTTGGGAAGCAGAAATTTTGCCACTAAACTAATTCCGCTAAAATATATTTTTTATAAAACTCAAAATTTTTCCGAAAAATCCTGTTTCTTCGCCTAGATTTATTTTATCATTTTCTTGATTTTTATCCACAATCACCACCACTTTTTCGCCCGGCTTCAATAAATCAAATTTTTCCCGAACCTCCTCCTCTATTCCTGATTCGGTTCCCAAACGGCTGATTTCTTTTTCTAATTCAGACTTTCTTTGATTTAATTGAGCCAGTTCATTTTTAATTTTTTCGTTTTTAGAAAGGACATTCCTGTTTTTAAAATAAATTTTTATTGTGGAAAAAACCAAAAAAAACGAAATAAACAAAAGTAAAACCAGCGTTGTTTTTGAAAAGATTATTTTCCGCAATTTTCTTTTCTCTTGAAACTCCCGCATAAATTTATTATAGTATGTTAATAGTCAGTATGTTAGTATCCAGACAACAAAAAAAGAAATTTCAGGTAATTTGGATAACAATCAGCATTCTTGCAGTCATCAGTATGGTTGCCTTTCTCTTAATTCCCTTGATCAGATAATTACCTCTGCATCATTTTTATAAATACCTCATGAGGAATTTCAACCCGTCCCATTTTTTTTAGTTTCTTCTTGCCCTTTTTTTGCTTCTGCCAAAGTTTCATCTTTCTGGTTCTGTCTCCGCCGTATAAATATCCTGTAACATCTTTCTTAAGGGCCGGAATTGACCGAGACGCCAGAATCCTGCCCATTGCTCTGACCTGAACTTTCACCACAAAAAGCTGGCGGGGCAAAAAGTCTTTTAATTTTTCAACTATTTCTTCTGCCTCCTTTTGAACCCTGCCCCGGCTGATGATTCTGGAAAAAGCCGGCGCCAAATCCTCGGCCACCAGAACATCTAAACGGACAATTTGACTGGGCCTTACCTCTCTCATCCCGGCAATTTTATAAGTCAAAGAACCGTAACCGGCAGTCACGCTTTTTAATTCATCAAAAAAATTTCTCATCAATTCCCGCAGAGGCATTTTTACGTTCAGGAGCACGCGCAAATCACCAAATTGTTCTGTCTCTCCAACCTCTGTTTCGTGTTCATGTAAAATCTGCATAACATTCCCTAATTTTTCAGGCGGAGTTATAATCTGCACCTCCACCCAAGGCTCAAAAAGTTTCTTTATTTTACTTTCATCAGGAAAAAAAACAGGAGAATAAATTTCTTTCTCTGCGCCATCAACAAATTGAATCTTGTAGGCAACAGTTGGAGAGGTTATTATAAGTTTAAGACCGAATTCCCTTTTAAGTCGTTCGATGATAATTTCTGAATGGAGCATCCCGAGAAAACCGCATCTAAAACCCCTACCCAATGCGCCACTGGTTTCTTCTTCAAAAGAAATAGAACTATCAGAAAGATGAAGACGTTCCAGCGCCTGTTTGAGATTATCAAAATCATCTTGTGATTCAGGATATACGCTCAGCCAAACAACAGGCTTGGGCTGCATATAGCCGCTCAAGGGAAATAAGGGATTTATTAAAGAAACAACCGAATCTCCCACAACCGCAATACTCGTCTTTTTAATATTGGTGACAATATAGCCAATTTCTCCCGGACCCAGTGTTGCTGCCGGATACCGATGCGGAGAAAATGCGCCGACCTCGCCAGCCATAAATCTTTCTCGCGTCTGTGCCAGAAAAAGCTCGTCTCCTTTTTTAATAACTCCGTCCATCATCCGAACATAAACAATCACTCCTTGATGCAAGGAATATTCAAAATCAAAAATAAGCGCTCGCGGCCTGTCTTTCCAGCCCGAGGCTGGTCCGCCTTGGGCGGAAAATTTCGGCGGAGGGACGCATTTGATTATTTCTTCAATTAATTTTTCCACTCCCTCGCCTGTTTTGGCAGAAATTTGAAGAATATTAGAAGGCTCAATATCAAGTAATTTAATAATTTCTTCTTTGGTTTCTTGAATATTTGCTGATGATAAATCAATTTTATTGATAACAGGAATAATCGCCAGGCCCAAGGCCCTTGCCATCTCCACATTAGTAATGGTCTGGGCCTGCACGCCCTGAGTGGCGTCAACCAATAAAACAGCGCCCTCAACCGCCTTTAAAGCGCGCGAAACTTCATAGGAAAAATCAATATGGCCGGGAGTATCAATCAGATTGAGCTGATAGCTGATAGCTGATAGCTGATAGCTCATCCTCACCGGTTGCATTTTTATGGTTATCCCCCGCTCGCGCTCCAGTTCCATCTGGTCCAAAAATTGCTCCCGCATTTTCCTTTTTTCCACTGTGCCGGTCAATTCCAAAAATCTGTCCGCCAAAGTGGACTTCCCGTGGTCAACATGACTTATTATACAGAAGTTCCTAATGTTATTTACATCCATAATAATTTACGGCAATTCCTCGGGTTCAGAGGCAATGATGGGTGTTTTCCAGAATCTTTGTTTTAGAGAAGCGGTAATTTCCCTTAGTTCTTTGTTTTTAGCCGAGCACAAAGCTAGGTACCAAACCCCTAGGCCAAAAATCCCCGAAACCAACCCTTGAAAAAATATGCCTGCAAAAGTTTTGATGTTAAAAATTTTATCTAAAACACTAAGTGAAAAATAGGTAACTACACCCATTAATATCGAAGCCGCCATCACCTGAAAAAGAGTCCATTTAACAGAAGACCAGATTTCTCCGAATTCTTTTTGAAAAATTTTAACCAGAAAGGCGGCGTTAAAAATCATCCCCAAAGAAAAGATCAAGGGTAAAATCAACATTTCTGACCCTGCCATATCTTTAACTCTCAAACCTGTTTCTAAAAAATTTTTAAAAGAAGAAAAAACATTAATCAATTTCATTGATATAAAAATACCAAGAACAATAAATCCAGAGGAAATGACATTGACAATAACGGGCTTCATGGTTTTACCGGCCGCGTAAAAGGCTCGCACAAAAAGAACCACCAGAGCCTGACTGGTGATAGAAAAGGCAAAGAGGGCCAGGCTGGCTGCTGTCAGGCGCGTATCCCGCCAGTCAAACTGGCCATAACCGAAGATAACTCTGACAATTTGCGCCCGGAGGACAATAAGCAGGATGGAGACGGGAATGGACCAAAAAATAATCTGGCGCATAGCAATAATTGTCTGATTGAGAAATTTCTCTTTCTGATTGGCGACAAAAAGCCGAGCCAAAGTGGGAAAGGCAGCCACGCTATAACTCACCCCCACCACGGTCAAGGGCACTGACTGAAGATTGAAAGAAAGATTAAAAACAGCAATGCTTCCGCTGGCCAAAAAAGAGGCGGTGGCTGTGATAAAAATAAAGACAATTTGGTTTAAACTCAGGCCGAGGGTGCGAGGAAGAGAAAGTTTGATTGTCTGCCAAATCTCAAGAAAATTCATCCTTAATTTAAATTTAGGAATAAAGCCCAATTTGACGATGCTTGGCATCTGAACGCAAACTTGCATCACAGCGCCCAGAATAACGCCGAGAGTAATTCCCAATAATCCAATTTTTGGCAAAAAAAACAAAATCCCAAAAATAATCCCCACATTATAAAACACGGCGCTCAAGGCATAAACAAAAAATCTGTTGAATGACTGAACCACGCTGGAAAGCAAATTTGCCAATCCTAGTAAAAACGGAGAAAGAAGAAGAACGCGAGTCAGGACAATAAGCTGTTGTCTTGCCTCGTCAGAAAAACCCGGGGCAATGACATCGCTAAGATACGGGATGGCGAAAAAAACAACGGCAATCAAAAACAGCATCGCCAACAAAAAGGCGCTGAAAATATTATTCAAAAAATCGCGTCCCTTTTCCGGAGAAACGGAAATTTTTTCCAAAAAGAACGGGATTAAAACAGTGACTGAGACAAGAGACAGGGAAACGGCGTAGAGGAGATCGGGAATCTTAAAAGCTGTATAATAAATATCCAGAGATTGGCCGGCGCCAAAAGTACCGGCCAGCAACCGGTCTCTGACAAATCCCAAAATGGCGGATACGGATGAGGAGGCAGCCAAAACTATGGCGGCCCGATGGAGGCCGCCGAGTTCCTGATGAAAAAGCTGTAATAATTTTTTAACCATTATTTTAGTTTCCTAAAGTATCAAATTTATTATATAATAAATTGTAAGAAATCGTAGCGTTCTTTACAATTCCTTTGGATAAAAATAACTGATAAGTTTTTCCATTGGTGTCATATTGTTAATTCCTTTGTGGGGTTTGACCGCGTTGTAGTAATTCACGAATCTGATAAGTTCCTGCTTT
>JACQXW010000018.1 GCA_016208535.1 Candidatus Terryibacteriota bacterium | reverse complement strand
GCCGGTAAGATTGGTGATGCCGTTGTGGCTGTAGTACAAAGGCAATGTGTTGATTTTCACATCTTCACCCGAGCCTGTTCCATCCAACTGGATATTAGCTAAGGTAAAGTTCTGGGTGCCGGCAACCACTGTCTGACTGGCTGGCGTGCCAGAAAGCGTAATTGCTAAACTGGCGGCCTTGACAGTCATTGTGTTAGCAGTAATGGCTGACGCAGGCGAGGCAGTGATTGAATTGCCTGTTGTCTGGCCAGTCATGCTTGTCCAATCTGTTGACGGCGTGGTTGAAGCCGCAATTGTCTGATTGCTGGCATAGTCTGTTCCCAGTTTGCCTTTTAAGGCATAAACCTTTTTGCCAACCGGGAAGGTGACTGTGTCAGTAAAGCTGACTGTGGGGGCTGAGGCGTCAATGTCTTTAGGACCTGCCAATATGGCGCCAGTTTCATTGTCAACCAAACTAATACTGGTGATGTCTTGAGTGCTGGCAGACCCTGTGCCTGCCCAGGCGCTCAAACGGAAGACCATGCTGGCAACTGAAATCGGCTCGCCCTTAACCTCAACATCAAACGCGCCCAATGGCTGGTTTGACAGGTTAATGGCAATGTTCTGAGCCGGAACAGCTGTGGAAACTGAAACCGCAAGGGTTCCGTTAGAAACTGTTACAACTGAAGCGTCATACCACGGGTTGGTTGCGGCAAAGCCGGTTCCTGATGTAGGAGGGGTAATGCCATAACCATAAGTTTCGCCGGTGATATAAACATCAGTGGTCTTGTACAAATCAAAGGCAATTGTCCTTCCAGAACCGCCTGCAACATCGCCCTTGATGTAGATCTCGGCGCTGGCTCCTTTGTCAACAATAATGCCGTCGCCAAAGGTTGAGGTGTAGTACTTTCCGTCAGAGGAAACAACTGCATCGTACGCAGTAGCGTCAACATATGACTTGACATTTGCCAAGTCTGCTGTGGCGGCTGAACCTGACTGATTCCATCTGGCTGATTTGATTCTGATTTTTTCAGCAGAACCAGCTGTGAATTTTACAGATGAAAAAGTATAGCCAGTTGCGCCGATATTCTTTGTCTGTGCTCCATTCGGGTCAAGCGGACCTCGGTTGTTGGTAACGCTGCCGATTGCCAAAGTGGCATTAATGGTATGGCCCGCTCCTGTGATTGGCAGGGCGCCTGTTACTGTGGCTGTGGTATTCACGCCAGTGACTGAAATGTAGGCAACTTGACCGGCGTAACTATCCATAACTGCTATCATATTGCCGGCAATGGTCATTGTTCTTGACTGGCCAGCCTTGACAGTGAATGAATCGCCAATTGTTGCCTTGTGGTCTGAATTAAGAGTCTTGGCAAGGCCGAGTTGCTGATTGTTCTCATCTAAAAGAGCGATTCCGCTGAACACGGCGTCGCTTGCCAAACCGGTTCTCTCAATATTTACTCCGGTGATGGTGACATCGCCGTCATTTCCTGCTGTAAAGGTTACCTTTGTAAAAGGCAATCTTGCCGCGCTCTCAACTGCAATCGTTGCCGCGGGCTGGGTGGCTGAAGCAATGGTCAAACCAGTGCCTGCTGTTGGCGTTGTCGGTGTTGTCGGGGTGGTTGGTGTTACAACTGCGCCGCCGTACAGAGCGTTTAATTTTACTCTTGTAGCTGCGCCAACATAACCTGTTCCGGTTGTCATGCCAAGCGGGGCCAAAATTTCAGAAGCATATTTGTTCTGAAATCTGATAACAGCCGCCTTGGTCAAGGCGCCGAAAGTTCCGGTCACCAAACCCTCTGGGTAGATCGCGGAATCTGTTTTCAAAACTGTTTGAAGGTTTGAAACATCAGTTCCTGTACTGCCCACTTTCAAATCAACAGCAAAAGTATAACCTGCTGGTGTTGTCGGGGTTGTGGGGGTTGTCGGCGTTCCTGTAAGAGCGGATTGAACGCTGCTTACTGTCGCTGCGTCTGCGCCAAATGATTGAAGCAATGAAATGATCGCGTCAACCTGGGCCTGCGTTAAGCTTGCTGCCTGAGCCGGCATTACTGCCACTCCTGCCAGTATCATAACGCCCATTGACAGACTTACGACAATTTTTGTGATTTTACTCATAAATTTTATCTTCTAATAATTTTCTTGCGCGGTTTTTAATTTTGGCTTCGACTAAGCCAAATTCTCGCGCAACTAACTAACTAATAATACTCTATCAATTTTCAATTTTCAACAAAAATAAATATTCCTTTTTCAAGGTTCGAGAATTCAATATCAATACATCAATTAATCTGCATCTATAAATTAGATTATAAAGCCTTGCAAGCAATCTGTAAAATCAGGTTGTGGATAACTCCAAACTATATCTTCGCCAGCGTTTTTCTCCCTCTGCTTTTATCTTACTAGAATGGACTAAATCAGACAAGTCTCTTTGAAGGCTTTTTTCGCCAATCCCATTAAAATTAGGCATAATTTCGCTAATAGTTTTAGGCCCATTGTTTGTCAAAAATTCAACAATTTTTTGCTTCCTGTCTAAGTTTCCTAAGTTTCCAAGGACTACCCTTGGATATGGATGCTCTCCAAGGGTAGTCCTTGGAACTTTTGAGTGTCCATTCGATTTCGATTGTCCGATAAGATGTCCGATAGAAATGTCCGATAGATTTTCTCCATTTATAAGGGATTTTAAATTAATGTATTCTTTTTTAAGGATTTCAAAATTTAGATTGGAAATATAGGTGCCAATGGCAACTAATTCCAGGTTCTTTGTAAGACAGGATAAATCGTTAAATATAATATTAAGAATAGCGTCATTATTTTTTACCCCGTTAGAAGCAGGATTTCTTTGAAATCCGTCGGCAATCAAAGATTGCCTGCTTCTAACGGGGTTTACAATTAAAAGATTATTATAAATATTTACAGCTCTTTCTCTTAATATCCATTTAAGCGGTTCTTTATCAGATAAAAGATCAGTCACCCGATAAAGAGCGCCAGTCAATTTCTGGGCCTTGTCCATTAGGTGTCCGTAAGTGTCCATTACAATATTTTAATGGACATTAAAATTAAGTCAAATCAAAAATCAAAATGTAAAAATCAAAATGACAATTCAAAATGTTAAAATTAAATTACATTTTTAAATTTTAATCTGTCATTTTGCATTTTGATATTTGCATTTTTCATTGTATAATTATCCATAATGGTTCAAAAAAAAAATAAAACTGCTAATCGCCCAAAAAAAGAACCTGCTGAAAAATGGCATCAGGCGCTACAAGAACAAACCAGGCGTTCTATTTTTGCCATCATCTCCTTTGTCCTTGGTTTATTTTTTTCCTTAGCTGCCTTTGGCAAGGCCGGAGTCATTGGCAACTCGGCCTATAAAATTTTGGAAAAACTTTTTGGCGCGGGATTTTTTCTGGTGCCCGTTGTTTTTTTTATCGCCACTGTTTCCCTAATCTCATCCTTTAGGCCAAAACTGCTCAGCCATACCTTGATAGGAAGCGCATTATTTTTAATCAGCAGTTTGGGAGCAACAGATATTATTTTTGGAGAAAAAACATGCGGTTATTTAGGATACCTTGTCTCCTGGCCCCTGCTGAAACTTTTTGATTTTTGGGTAAGTTTGATAATTTTGGCCGCCTTGTTTGTAATCTCCTTTTTGATAATGTTTGACATGCCGATCTCAATTAAAATAAAAAAGAAGGAAAAAGAAGAGGGACAAAAAGAGAAACAAAAAGAAATTAAAGAAGAACCTGTAGAAACACCGATAGAAACAACAGAGGCAAAGGCAAAAAGCGTCATACCTTTGTCAGCAAAAATAAAAGAAATAATCGCTCCCAAGTCCGTTGTTGAGGCGGGCTCAGCGGCGAGGCAAGACTTCACTCCCCCACCTCTGGATTTGCTGGAGAGCGACAAAGGAAAACCATCAAGCGGAGACATTAAGGCAAACGCCAATGTCATCAAAAGAACCCTTCAGAATTTCGGCATTGAGGTGGAAATGAGTGAAATCAATATCGGCCCCTCTGTAACCCAATACACCCTGAAGCCGGCTGAGGGCATAAAACTTTCCCGCATTATTGCCTTGCAAAACGATCTCTCCTTGGCCTTGGCCGCCTATCCTCTGAGAATCGAGGCCCCCATTCCGGGAAAATCCCTGGTGGGGATTGAAATACCAAACACCACTAAAACCCTCATCGGGCTTGCCAGCCTTCTCTCAGAGGAAGCTTTTCAAAAATCAAGCAAACATCTTTTGATTGCCATGGGCAAGGATGTCACCGGAAAGGCGGTCTTTGCCAATTTGGCAAAAATGCCCCATCTTTTGATTGCCGGAGCCACAGGCACAGGCAAATCAATCCTCATCCATTCCTTCATCATCAGTCTTCTTTATCATAATTCGCCGGAATCCCTGCGCTTCATTCTCATTGACCCCAAGCGTGTGGAACTCACGGTTTACAATAAAATCCCGCATCTTCTCGCTCCGGTTATCACTGACGCCAAAAAATCCATTCTCACCTTAAAATGGGCCTGCAGGGAAATGGAAAGAAGATATGAAGAACTGCTCAAGGCCGGAGTGCGAGATATTGCCGCCTATCACGAAAAACATGGCGACTTTAATTCAATGCCCTATCTAATAATTATCATTGATGAACTGGCTGACCTTATGGCAACCTATCCCCGGGAAATGGAGGCCTCAATCGTCCGCCTGGCGCAAATGTCCCGGGCAGTGGGTATCCATCTTATGGTTTCCACCCAGCGGCCTTCGGTTGAAGTTATCACCGGCCTGATCAAGGCAAACATCACCAACAGAGTCGCTCTCCAGGTCGCCTCCCAGGTTGATTCCCGCACCATCCTGGATATGGCTGGAGCGGAAAAACTTTTGGGAAACGGAGATATGCTTTATTTGGCGGGAGACACGGCAAAGCCGCGAAGGCTCCAGGGCCCTCATATCTCGGAAAAAGAAATTAAAAAAGTGGTTAAACATCTGGCTGAACAATACCCCGTTAGAAGTAATCTGCCTTTGGCAGATGCCGATCTACCTTTAGCAGATCGGACTTCTAACGGGGTTAATTTTGAGGAAGAAAACGAAAGAGAAGACGAACTTTATGAGGAGGCGCGGGAACTGGTCATTAAAACCGGCAAGGCCTCGGCCTCGTATTTTCAAAGGCGATTCAGCATTGGCTACGCGCGGGCGGCGCGGCTGTTGGATATTTTGGAGGAGCGCGGCGTGGTGGGACCGGGCGAAGGCGCCAAACCGCGCGAGGTGCTGATAAAAAATATTGTTGATGATAATAATAAAGAAGACGATGACAAGATCAGTTTTTAAAGTTGGATTCATTATTATTCTTGTGGTTGGATTTGCGGCTTACGGCCTCTATAAATCAAAAGATTTTTTAGGGGGGCCGAAAATCATCATTGAAAGCCCTGTTAATGGCCAGACAGTTTCAAATTCATATTTGGAAATCAAGGGTGCGGCAAAAAATGTCAGCCTTCTCTATCTCAACGGCCGGCAGATTTTTACCGACAGAAACGGAGTATTCAAAGAAAATTTGCTCCTGGCAAGGGGATACAATATAATAGAAGTGTCGGCAAAAGATAAATTTAACAGGGAAATAAGATTAAAAAGAGAGGTGGTGTTAAAATAAAAAGAAAATTTTTTTATCATAATATATAAAGAAAGTTGGTCGGCTTTCTAAAGATGTTAATTTATTAAATTTAATAAAAATATGTCTTTTGCAAAACCATTATCATCCCCAGAAGATACAACTACTCATCAACCCTCTCCTGAAGAAATTGCACATGAAAGGTATCTAGAAGATGAGATATTACAAAACAGATATCTAGAAGAAAAAACAAACAAAATACTGGATGAATATGAAAAAGTTGGGGCAGTAGAACCTATTGGAATAATGACAGGCGAAGAACTCGATGCGTTTGTTGAACAACACCCAATTCCATTAACAACCTCACCGATTTTTGAAGCGGACGGCAGAACTATTTTAAGATATAAAGTGTATCGAATGGACATGGAAGCTATTAAAAATAGTAAGGAAAAAATTGACGAGATCGCCAAGAAGTCAGATGAATATTACAGAGGAACATTTCAGGCGGTTGAATCCAAGAAGGCGGAAAATTTTGATCGAGATATTAAAGAAGGAAATGCAGAATTTGTAGGAGAGTTGTCTTTAGATGAATATGCAACATATAAACGTAAACATAATTTAGGGCTTGATGAGCTTAGAATGCTTTTTGTTTTTGATAAAAACGGGAATGTAATTCGGGATAAGTACAAAGTTTATCGACGATTAAAAAAATAAGTGATATCATTAAAGAAAAACTTGATAATTGAAATGAGTTAATTTAGAATTAAGACATATGGTAAAGAAAAATATAAAACAAGAAGTGCATAATTTTACTGCGGTTTTTGAGCCGGCAAAAGAGGGTGGTTATGTTGTTTACATTCCGGCGCTTCCGGGTTGCGCCACACAAGGAGAAACTTTTGAGGAAGCGCGAGAAATGGCACGTGACGCCATCAAAGGATATTTGAAAGCACTTAAAGATTTGAAACAGGAAATCCCATTTGAATCAGAAAAAACAATCATTTCCAGAATTCCCGCAATTATTTCTTGTTAAAATATTTATGAGATTGCCGACATTAAAACCCCGAGAGGTTGTAAGAATTTTGAAAAAGATCGGGTTTACAGAGACAAGAAAAACTGGCAGTCATCTAATTTTGGTAAACAAAGAATCAAGAAAAATTATTCCTATTCCGATTCATAAAAAAGATATGAAACGCGGTCTTTTGATAAGTATTGTCAAACAGGCAGGATTGGGACCTGAAGAATTTTTAAAATTACGTTAATTATTTAAATAGAAATATTAAATTAATATATGTTTAAAAAACCAAAACCAAAAGAAGAAAAGAAAACTCATACTGGCGTGGAAAACGCCCTTCAGGAAATTAAAACCAAATACGGCGAGGGCTCAATAATGAAACTGGGCGAGGCGCCCAAAGTTAATGTTGACACAATCCCCACCGGCTCCCTTGCCTTGGATCTTGCCCTGGGTGTGGGAGGCGTACCCCGAGGACGGGTGATTGAGATTTTTGGCCCGGAATCATCGGGAAAAACCACTCTGGCCCTGCACGTCATTGCCGAAGCTCAAAAAAAGGGAGGGGTCTGCGCATTTGTGGACGCTGAACACGCCCTTGACCCTGATTACGCAAAAAAACTAGGAGTGAAAATAAACGATCTGCTCATCTCCCAGCCAGACACTGGCGAGCAGGCCTTGGAAATTACCGAGAGTTTGATACGCTCAGGAGGAATTGACGTTGTTGTTGTTGATTCAGTGGCGGCCCTCACTCCAAAGGCTGAGATTGAAGGCGAAATGGGCGCCAGCCACATCGGGCTCCAGGCAAGATTGATGTCCCAGGCCCTGCGCAAACTCACAGCCATTGTGGCAAAATCAAAAACAGTGGTTATTTTTATCAACCAGATAAGAATGCAAATCGGCATCATGTTCGGCAATCCGGAAACCACCCCTGGAGGCAAGGCCTTGAAATTTTATGCATCAGTGCGCATTGATGTGAGGCGCGCGGCCCAGATTAAAAAAGGCGAGGAGGTCATTGGCAACAGGGTCAAGGCAAAGGTGGTTAAAAATAAAGTGGCTGCGCCATTTAGAACAGCGGAATTTGATATCTTGTATAATGAGGGAATTTCCAAAGAAGGCGATATCTTGAATCTCGGAGAAAAATACGGCATCATCAAAAAATCCGGCGCCTCGTATTCATACGAATCAACAAGCCTTGGCCGCGGCTATGATTCCGCCCGCCAATTTCTCAAAGAAAATCCAAAAATCACCAACGAGATAGTGAAAAAAATCAAAGAGGCAGTAAAATAGTTCCTAATATATATTTCCTCCTGCGGTTACGGTTATGGTTTTTGTTCTGTCCATTATCGAGGAAATGGTAATAGTTGAAGTTCCTGCTGTTGTGCCCCTGATTTTATCAAAAACAATTGTTGAAGAGGCGCTGGTTGGCGGAGCAGTAAAAAAAATAGTACCTGATAAATATAATGTTGTCTCTATGGTTTTGGAAACATCATTATAATCCGTTGGTGTGGAAAAAATCTCATAATAATCTTCGTTGTCATTTACAAAATGCGCGCCCCATTTGCGGCTCTCTTCGCCAGACATGGCCTTGGTCTGCGCCTGTTTTAAATCAAAGATGATATTTTTGGCGCTTATCTCCAACTCCCTTTCCTTTGCGTAATTAAAATAAAATCCTGAGCCAATGCCGGCTAAGACACCAAGAATGCCGACGACAATGATAATTTCCAAAAGACTGAATCCTCTCATATTCAAACAAATTTCCCCACCAAGTTGTAAATCGGCAAGAGGATGGAAAGGGCAATGGTGCCAATAACCAGACCCATAAATAAAAGCAGAATCGGTTCAAGAAAAGTGGTCAGATCTTTCAAGATATTATCCACCTCTTCCTCGTAAAAATCGGAAAAAGTTTTCAGAATGTGCTCCAAGGTGCCGGTCCTCTCGCCCACGTTCATCATGTTGAGCAAAAGATGGGGGAAAAAATCGGGATAATTTTTAAAAATTCTGGAAAGAGGAATGCCGGCCTTGACCTGCTCTCTTGAATCCAGAATTATTTTTTTGTAAGTTTCGTTGCTCACAGCCTCAGCCGAAATATCAAGCGCCTCAATGACGGTGATGCCGCTGGCCAGCAATCCTCCGAAAGTCCTGCTAAACCTCACCAGAGCCACTTTTTTGACAAGGTCGCGGGCCACGGGAATCCTCAAGAGCGCTTTTAAAAAAAATCTCCTACCCAAAGAGGTTTTGCGGAAATAAAGAAAAAACCAAATCAAACCAACAACTGCCGCCAGATCCAAAAGCGGGCTGAAGGTAAAAATTTTGCTGATGCTGATGAGAATCTTGGTTATGAAAGGCAATTCCACTTTGCTCATCTGGAATGATTTTGCCAATCTGGGCAAAACAAAAAGCAAAAGCATGGCAATGACGCCAATACTCCCGATCAAAAGAATCACCGGATAGGCCAGGGCTGATTTTATCTTTTTCTTCAAGTTATATTCTTTAATGAGATAGCGGCTTAATTCATCAAGACTCTCATCAAGCCGGCCCGAGGCCTCGCCTGCCTTAATCAAGCCGACAAAAACAGGAGGGAAATATTTCTTGAACTGGACAAAGGTGGCGGACAGGGGCTGGCCTTTTTGAAGATTGAATTTTGCCTGGCCTAAAATTTTCTTCATTATGTTTTTAGTCGCGTCGGCAATCAAAATATCCAGAGATTCAAGAATATTCAGACCGGCCCTGATGGTGGCTGAAAGATTGCGCACCAGAAGGATGCGGTCAGTCGGCCTGATGGTTTCAAAAAGGGAAAGCCGGAGGCCCTTGAGCCTCCCCGCCTCTCCCTCGGCCTCAATGAGAATGGGAATGAGATTTTTCCGCTCAAGATATTGGACAACGTCTGATTTGCTCCCAGCCTCAAACTTGCCCTTTTCAATAAATCCCTCTTTATTCGCTGCCTCGTAAATAAAAGTGGCCATAGATTTATTCTCTAATCACGCGAAGCACTTCTTCAATGGTGGTGATTCCCCTCTCGACCTTTTGCAGGCCGTCTTCAAACATTGTCTGCATTCCCTCTTTGACGGCCTGTTTCTTAATCTCTCCGACCGGCGCCTGCTTCAACAAAAGTTCCCTGATGGCGTCGCTCACTTTGAGGGCCTCAAAAACTCCGACCTGGCCCCTGAACCCGGAATTGCCGCAAACCTTGCATCCCTTGCCCCTAAACAATCTTTTTGGCAGATTTTTTTCATTGATTTTTATTTCCGGATTCAAAGCCAGCTGAGCCATTATCAATCTTTTTATCTCCGGGCTCATTGAATAAGATTCAATGCATGAGGAACAGATTCTTCTGACCAAACGCTGGGCAATAACCATATTAATAGTGGAGGCGAGCAAAAATGAGGGAGCGCCCATATCCAAAAGCCGGGGCAGGGCCGAGGGTGCGTCATTGGTGTGCAAGGAGGAAAGAACCAGATGGCCGGTGAGGGCAGAATGCACCGCAATCTCCACGGTTTCATTATCGCGAATCTCACCCACCATAATGATGTCAGGATTCTGGCGAAGCAAACTTCTCAGACCATTGGCAAAGGTAATGCCTGCCTTGGAATTTACTTGCGTCTGATTAATGCGCGAAATCTCATATTCAATGGGATCCTCAATGGTGGTAATGTTCACCTTTGGGGTATTTAAAATATGGAGAATGGCGTAAAGCGTGGTGGTCTTGCCATGGCCAGTGGGACCGGTAACCAAAATCATTCCGTGAGTCTTTTTAATTTCATCATAAACAATGTCAATTGCCTTTTGATTAAGCCCCAGTTCCTCCAAGGTCAAGGGCCTGGCCGAACTTTTTAAAATTCTCATCTCCACTTTTTCGCCGTGAAAAACAGGCATCACATTCACCCGGATATCCACGCTGGCATCCTCAATCTCAAACTTAAATCTGCCGTCCTGAGGCATCCGGTGCTCGTCTATCAAAAGATTGGCCAAAACCTTCACCCTGGCCACCAAAATCGGAGCAATCATCTTGGGCAAACTCAAAATCTCGTGCATAATGCCGTCAATCCTGAAACGAACCAACACCTCTTTGGCCATGGGCTCAAAATGAATGTCAGAGCTGCCTAAGGAAACAGCATGCTCCATAATGCTGTCCAAAATAGTGACAATGGGCACAGACTCAGCCATCTTGGCAAGGTCAGGCTCACCCACAATGGACAAAGATTTCTCAATACTCTCGCTGATGATTTTATTGAATTCAGCTCCGATTTTCTTTTTATACTGCTTTAGGCCGTATTTTAAATTCTGCGAGGTGGTAAGATATGGTTCCACCCAAACGTTTAATTTCGCTCGCAGAAATTCAATGGTGTCATAATCCAAAGGGTCAAGCATGGCCACCTTGGCAAGATTTAACAAAGGACCGTCCTTCGCTAATTTAGCGAAGGACGGTCCTTCACGCATTTCAAAAAGAATAACTCCCTTTGCCTTAGCATAGGATTCAGGAATTAGTTCCAGAATTTCCGAAGGAATGGTAATTTTTTTAAGGTCAATAATCTTAACGCCAAAATGCGGCTCTAAAAGCTCAGCCAGATAATCTTCAGAAATAATACCCTGGCCGATTAAAATATTGGGGATGGACTGGCTCGTTCTCAAAGACTCCTCCTTGGCGGCCTGAAAAATTTTTTCCTCCACCAATCCTGATTTTTCCAAAACATCCTTAAGTTTTTCCTCAGTAATATGCATAAAATAAAATTTTCAATTATCAATTTTCAATTTTCAAACTGTTTGAAAATTTAAACATTGAAAATTTATTGAAAATTGAACATTGTAAATTGAAAATTAACGATTATTTTGTACTTAATACTATTATACCTTAAATTCTCAACACTCCCAATCCCAAAATATCCACCAGCCTGCTGCCAAAAAACAAAACTGCTAAGGCGGCCAAAAGAAAAGAGATGCTGAAAGCGGTATGAAATTTTTTCAAGAATATTGTCTGAAAAAGAGAAATTAGAATCATTAAAATAAAAGCCAAAGGCGCAAAAATGATAAAATTCGGCCAGCCAACAATCAAACTGCACAGAAAACCGATTTCCGGCTCCCCTTGCTCAAAAAAACTCTCCTGATATTTTTTGAGCATCCTTAATAAAAGCCAGAATAAAAAAGCGGCTCCCACAGATAAAACCGCATTAAACCAAAAATGCGTCCAGGAATACTGAAGAAAATATTTTATCGGCTGATGGGGAGGCAGGAGCAGTCTGGAAAATTCATTATGCGACCAAACATAATATTGCAGCCATGTCAAAATCCCGGCATAAAAAAAACGAAAGCAGATTAAAAAGATAATCCAAAATCTCATTAAAATTAGAAATCAGCGCCAGTGCCCAAAATTTTCAGATTGGTGCCAACTTCGTAAAAATTACTATTATTGCCGCCGTCTTTTTTGCGCCTGTCGTCAGTAAGGGTGTAGGCGTCGCTTTCCAGTTGGGCGTTAATTTCAAAGGTCAAATTGGTGGCGTTGCAGGCGTAGCGATAAACCAAGTCGGTGCTGGCAACAGCATTTAAATCAGCTATTGTGTTCATCGGGTCAATGGGCAGATTAGAAATCGGCGAACCGCTCGTCAAAACATCGAAATTCACCGGCAGCCAGCCTGTGCCGTCCGTCAGCGTTAAATTTACGGAACCGACTTGGCTGGCCAGCGGCACCCCGCCTGCGCCTCCGTCTATAGACATATCAGTGATGGCGCTGGTGCTTACCAAGCTATAATATATTTTGTCTCCTGAAGAATAGCTTCCGCCCGCACTGCCGGTTTTACAGGCAGTGTTGTCTGTTCCAGCCAGATAAGGAGTGCTGGTGCTGGTGATGTAAATTCCCAGGGCTGTTTTTAAAGTGCTTAAATCAGACATTCTCTGGCTGTCGCGCGCCTTTCTCAGGGTTTCCGCAGGATTCAAAACTATCACCAGAATGACAGCCAAAATGGCAATGATGCCGATGACAATCAAAAGCTCCAGTAAAGTGAATCCCCTTTTTAATTTTTTATTTCTCATTCTTATATTTTATATTCTATATTCTAATTATTCAAGATATTTTTTGATTTTTTCCACAACTTCTTTAATGGAAACATCTGCTTTGACTAGATATTCTTTGGCGCCGAGCTTTAGGGCGCGCTCCTTGTCCTGTTCCTGGCCGAGATTGGATAAAATAACAACAGGAATTTTTTTAGACGCGGGCTCTTTCGCCATTTCCTCCAGCACCCAGAAGCCGTCTTTCTTGGGAAGCATTAAATCAAGCAGAACCAAAGACGGCTTTTCAGAAACCATTTTTTCCAGACCCTCTTCTCCGTCTGTCGCCTTGATTATTTCAATGTTTTCCTGCTTTAATTTAATACCATAAACCCTTGCCACCTGCTCGTCGTCCTCAATGATTAAAACTTTTTTTGCCATAATAATTATCCTAACTCCCTCACGATTCTCTCAATTAAATCATTGATATTAATGTCTGTCTTGAGAATGTAATCATCAGCGCCCAAGGCCATTGCCTTTTTCACGTTTTCCTCCTGCCCTAAATTAGAGATGACGATTATTTTGGATTTTTTTGACTGGCCATTGGCCCGAATTTCCTTAATCACGTCAAAACCGCTTTTTTTGGGCAAAAGCAAATCCACCAACACCAAATCGTATTTTTCCCGATGCAATCTCTCAATCGCCTCCTCGCCATTCAGGGCGGTGCTCGCCAAAATTCCTCTTCGGTTCAATTTAAAGGCAATTGCCTCAATGGTCGGCAAATCGTCCTCAATTATTAAAATTTTTTTATGCTGTTTGTTTGCCATTTTATCCCGTTAGAGACAGGAAACGCTTTAATCTGTTTTTGATATAGCGCTTACCCATGCCTGATTTTAAATATTTTTCTCTCGACCTTGTGTCTTCTTCATTTAAACATGCCTCATAATAAATAATTTCAAATGGACCTCTTCCTTTTGTCCATGTTGATTTGCCTTTATTGTGCTGATTAAAGCGTTTCCGTAGATTATTTGTGCTTCCAGTATACCATTTCCCGTCTTTCTTGCTTCTTATCACATATGCGTAAAACATAAGGTTGGGGTCTCTAACGGGATTAAATTTGGGAAATTATTCTATCAACAATGTCGTTTAATTTATACTCGCTTTTGACAATATAATCAACTATTCCCCATTTTCTTGCCTCTTCTTTTGTCCCATAACTGCCGGAAACCGAAACCACAGCCACTTTTTTATCCTTGAGCAGCGGCTTTTGCCGAATCACTCTTAAAAATTCCAAACCATTCATGCCGGGCAAAAGAATATCCAGCCAGACAAAATCAATCGGCTGGTTCTCTAAAACTGGTATTGCCTCTTCTGCGGTTAAAGCGGAAACAACGCCATACCCCGCCTTTTCCAGTTTCATTTTAATGGCTTCATTCAAGGCCCGGTCATCTTCAATGAGTAAAACATTCTTCTTCATAATAATTTTGATTACTAATTACTAATTACTAATTACTGATATTGGTATTGTAAAATGAAAGGCTGTCCCTTTTTTCTCGGTTTTTCCCGCCTCATCAATCCAAATGGCAGGCGATTCAAACCACACGCTTCCCTTATTCATCTCCACCAAGGCCTTAACCAGAGAAAGCCCCAGACCCGAACCATCCGGCACCTTGGCCACGGCATTCTCGGCCCGGAAAAACTTGGTGAAAATCTTCTCTCTCTTGCCAAGAGGAATACCAATGCCGTCGTCTTTAACTGAATAAACAACGCTTCCCGGCGTCTTCTTTATCTCTATCTCTATCCTGCCCTTATCATCAGTATAGCGAATGGAATTGGAAAGTAAATTGGTGACAATCTGCCTGAGCATGGAGCCGTCATAATTTATTTCCAACAGCTGCGGCTCGGGTAAAATCAGCCGAATCTGAGTGTTTTTCTGCTTTATCAAGGGCTCCAATTCCTTCAAAATATCTTTGGTAAAAGAAACAATATCTGTCTTTTTCGGCTCCATCTCCGCCTTGCCGCTTTCAATTCTTGCCAAAACCAAAAGCAGATTGATGACCTCGTTCAATCTTAGGGCGCCGTCATAAACCCGGCCGATAAAATCTTTCTGCTCCTTATTTAAGGGGCCGACATCTTCAGAATCAAGCATTTCCGCATACCAGCGGATAGAGGTCAAAGGCGTGCGCAACTGGTGCGAGGCAATGGAAATAAAACTGGATTTTGCCTCATCTAATTCCTTTTCCTTGGTAATGTCCTTGAAAACAACCACCACGCCAGTGATGCCGTCTCCTTTCAAGGGCGCTGTTATCAAACTTACGGGAAATTTTTTCCCAGGCAGGATGATTTTGTGGTAATAAAAATTGTCTTCAACGCCAACAAAGATTGTTTTGCCGGTTTTTAAAGTCTGGATTATGGGCCTTTTTTCGTCGGGAATTTTTTCCTCAGCCTTATAAACCGACCAAATCTTTCTTAAATCCTGGCCAATACTTTCTTCCCTTGGCATCTCAAAAATTTTTTCAGCCGCAGAATTTATTAAAACAATCTTAAAATCTTTATCCACCACAAAAAGGCCTTCGCCCATTGAAGAGATGATCGCCTGCGACCGGTCCCGCTCCTCTTTTAAATTCAGTTCTGATTCCTTGACATCTTCCAAGATGTTGAAAAGGGCGATTTTTGTTTCCTCTGCCTTTTCCAGATTTTTCTTCCGCTCCTCTTCAATTTTCTTTTCCTCATCAATGTTTCTAGAAACAAGCAACATATATTCAGTTTCTCCCTTGTCATTTTTAATCGGCAGAAAACTGCTGAAACACCATTTGTTTCTGGACGCGCCAGGAACATGCTCTACTTCCAGATGGCCAATCTCTCCCTTTAAGGCCATGCTCATTGCCCTTTCCACAGCCGGGCGATATTCTTTTTTAACAGAATTAAAATAGGACCATTTTTTAATTTCCTCTTCGCTTTTGTCCTCCAAAAAATGCTCCTCTCTGGCGCCCTTGTTCATAAAAACCAGATTGCCGTTTTTATCAAAGAACTTGATGAACAAAGGAGTAGAATCAAGGGTGACGCGCAATATCTGCTCATTTTTCTTTATCTCCATTTCTGTCTCTTTTAAGGCCGTGATGTCTGCTGAATAGAATAAAATTGATTTGACCTTTCCATCTTTGTCCTTGATCGGCGAGATAATACCCGAACACCATTTGTGGCTTGAGCCCTCGGGTGTATGTTCAAATTGCACAAAAACGCTTTCGCCCTGCAGGGCTTTTTCAAAGGCCTTTTTTGCGGTCTGGCGATATTCTTCCTTTACAGTTTCCAGCCAATCCCATTTGCTGATATCAACATTGTCCTTGATAAAATGCTCCTCTCGGCCGCCCTTGTTCAGGAAAGTCAGATTGCCTTGACTGTCAAAAACCTTGACGCATAAGGGAGTGCTTTCAATCAAATCCACATATTCTTCCCTGCTCTTTTTTACATTGATATAAAAATATCTTATCAGGCCGGCGATGATGAAATAAAAAACCGCGTAAAGAGTGGTGACGCCAAGATGATAGGCGGTCAAATTATCTGTTGCCAAAATGCAAACAAAATAACTTTCAATGGTGAGAATGATTAAAAAAACAAGTGTCTGGAAAGTGGTGCCGAAAATGGCGGCGCTAATGGCAGCCAAAAAGAAAATGGGAGAAAAATCTCCGTGCATGCCGCCGGTGTAATAGACGACAAAACCGAAAGTGAGAAGATAAAATACGCTGTCAATAATAAAATGAACGGATTGGGAAAATCTCCTCCTCTTTTTGAAGACATCGCTGGCGACAAACCAGACAGCCGAAAGCCCAAGAACATAGATTATTTTCTCAAAATGAAGATGCTCAAGATGCCTGATATATTCAAAAAACAGGAAAAAAAATAACACTGCCGCTCCGGCAATAAAATTAAAAACAAAAGGAATCCCGGTGGTGTTGTTTTTTATGAAATTTTTAATATAGCTGATCATTTACCCCGTTAGAGACAGGAAACGCTTTAAACGATTTTTAAGATAACGTTTACCCATACCTGATTTTAAATATTTTTCTCTCGACCTTGCATCTTGCTCGTTTAAACAAGCTTCGTAATATATTAAATCCCAAGGAGTCTGATTTTTTGTCCAAGTTGATTTGCCTTCATTGTGCTGATTAAAGCGTTTCCGTAAATCATTTGTGCTACCAGTATACCATCTATTAGTCTTTCGACTTTTTATTACATATACATAAATCATAAGTCTTTAATCTCTAACGGGGTGAATTACTGATATCTATGGATAAAAACAAAACCGATTTGACCTTGCCCTCTTTGTCCTTAATCGGAGAGAGCAAACCAAGACACCATTTATGGCTAGAACCCTCTGGCGTATGCTCAAATTCCGCCACACTGCTCTCGCCCCTTAAAAACGCCCTCTGGAATTTTTCCACGACTTCCATCTGGTATTGCTCCTTAACCGTTTTCAGCCAGTTCCATTTGCGTATATCCTCGTCGTCCTTGATAAAATGCTCCTCCCGGCCTCCCTTGTTGATAAAAATAAGATTCATTTTTTCATCAAAAACCTTGATGCAAAGAGAGGTGTTTTCTATGATATCACCTATTATCTCGCGGTATTTTTGTTCGTTTTCCAAAAAATTATCCATATTATTTGCTATTTTTTTAATTTTTCAATCTCCTTTTTTAATTCCATCATCTTCAATTCCCGGCCCACGGTGAGATTGTGAAAGCGCTCCAGTTCATCCACCTTTTTCTGCAACTCCTCTGTTCTTTTCTTCACCATCTCCTCCAGGTTTTCTTTCAAATCTTCCAGCAGCGCCTTTTCCATTTTTAGATTGCCGGCGGTTTTCTCCAACTCCCTGCTCTTTCTCTCCAAGTCATCCATATTTTCCAAAAGGTTGAGATAATATTTATTGGCATGCCTGATGATAAAACTGATGATGGCGGTTATCAAGACAATGACAGAGACATCAAAAAAGGGAGTGAAGGCGTAAGAATCTCCGTTCAGAAAACTTAAAAATAAGAGATAATAACCAAGAAGAGAGAAGGCTCCTGCCAGAAGGACAATTTTGTATTCCCTCCAAAAACTGATAAAAACCAAGGCAAGGATATAAGAAAAGCTAATCTCGGAAAAAATCACAGTCTTTTCCATTAGGCGGTGAAAAATCAAATGAGGCAGGGTCAAACTCAAAATCAAAAAGAAGGCGGAAATATATTTAATGAGATACACCCTCCATTTTTTCTGGAGAATGAAAACCAGAGTGCTTAAGGTAAAAAAATTAACCAGCCAGAAAATAAAAAATTTTTGCTCGGGAAAAATTATGATTTTAAAAACAAACTGAATGATGGCGGAGAAAAAAAGAAGACAGAGAAAAAAAGTTATCAAAAAGCGGCTCTTTTCAATCTCATTTTGTTTAATGGAAAACTCCTTAAAGGAAACAGGCGGATGCTCAATATTGTCGCCCAACTCTTGAATTTTATTTTTGCCATAAAGAGAATTTGTTCCCCATTTTTTCTTAAATATACTGGAAACCATTATGCTCTCCATGGCCCTGCCCTTTTTCTTGGAAACAATCTTATTAAAGGTGACGTCCAAAAGATAGGCGGAAAAAATATACCACTCAAACCAGGGCCAAAGAGCGGTGGTGGAAAAAAGAAAAGTATTTTTAAATTCCAGGCCCGCGGCCTCTTTTAAATATCTTGCCATTGGCAAAGAGAGCCGGGTCCAATTGGGCGAGCCGATGAGAATGGCGTCATATTTGGAAACATCCTTTATCTTTGGCTCCTGAATCTCGCATTCTCCCTTAAAAAATCTCAAAAAAAACCAATACCAAAAATTATGCTCGTTTTTTGCCTTAATTTCCTCAATATCAATGCTATGCCCTCTTTTTTCCAATTCACCCTGAATAGCCAAGGCCAAGGCCCGGGTGCTGTTAGTTCGGGAATAATAGGCAAGCAAAATCCTCATTTTTTTATTTTAATATTGGAAACTTTTGCACCAATGCCGTGTTCTGCCACCATTTGCCAAAACCAAGCCATTGGCCCGCCCCTATCTTCATTAATCCCAGCATCAAAATGGGAAACATAATATGTTCATCAAGAAAAGGATTGTGAACCGGCGGCATAAAACCGGCAGTGTACATCAAAATATACATCAGCACTCCGGAATAGGCGGCAATCCTCATTCCAATGCCAAGAATAAAGGAGAGACCGATTAACAAACAGCCCATCATAAACAGCCAATCCACGGTCGGATTGCCTGCCAAACCTTGATAAAATTCTGCGAATGGGCCTTTGACGGCGAATTTTAAAAAGCCGAACGTCGGCGAAATACCGTCAACCCATCCCTTGCCTGCCGGCGTGGCAAAACCAAGCCCAAACACTTTATCAATAAAAGCCCAGAAAAAAATCCAACCCATTCCCAATCTCAACAAACCCCAAATATATTTTCCCTTAATCTCTTCCATAAATAATTAGTTGTTAGTTGTAAGTTGTAAGTTATAAGTTAATAATCATTTCGACCCTATTATTATAATGATATCGTAAATATTGTCCTCTTTTAATACCCCTTCCTCTATTTCCGTATATTTTTGAGAAATTGTCTCTTTGACAAGCGAGGTATAATCTTTTTTAGATTCTTTGATTCTTATCGTTGTGGTTGCCAAGACAGGAGAGATGGTGTCTATTTCATTAATTAAAAAACCGCCTGCCTCTAAAATTGTTTTAAGTTCTTTGGCCAGTCCGCTGGTTTTAGTGCTGTTTATAACCTTAATTTTAACCGCAGTTTTATCCAATGATAACTGACTACCCACAACTAACGACTGACTACTCAAACTAATCCCCAATTTTTCCGCCACCCGGTAAAAATTTTCCATATCCAATCTAATTAGATGCGACTCCAAAGATTCAGTGTCTGTGGTAAAAACCATATCAATTGCCTTGGCCAAAAACCTGACTGAATAGATAAAGATAATGACAATGAGAATGGCGACAATGCCGGAAATCAGGGGGTAAATAATTTTCTTAAATTTGAATTTTGACAACATTTGTTATGTTTGATTGTATCATACCATTTTTTGCCGTTCTATATAACTTCTGAGAATGAGGGCTGCGGCTGAGGCGTCAATTTTTTCAATCTTCCCTTGCTCCCGCTCCGCCTCTTGTGTGGTCAAAGTTTCTGATTGATAAACCACCGGCAGGCTGGTTTCTTTTTCCAATAATTTCTTAAACGGCTCGATTTTTTTCATAATGGGATTAGGTTGGCCCCTGTAATCAAACGACTCTCCTAAAACAATTTTAAAAACTTTGTTTTCCCCGCATATTTTTTTAATTTTTTTGATTGTATTCTTGTTATTTTCAACCACACTATGCGCAAAAGCAAACTCCCTGCCCTCATCCGAAAGCGCGACCCCAATCCTCTTTTCCCCATAATCAATTCCCATCAATCGCATAGCTATTAAGCAGTATATCAGTAAATTATTAAAAAATCATTAATTTTTAAAAATTTTTTGAAAAATAACAAAAAATAGGCGATAGCATAAAAAGTGTTATTATTATTATTATTAAAATATTAATATAAATTGAATTTATATTTTAAGTAATTATCATTACTTATTGAATCTGCCTCAATAAAGGTAATAAATTTATGGATCTGGAAAAATTCTCCTATGAACTCTACTTCATCTCTGCATTCATAAGGATGGACAAAAAGACTTTTTTGTAATTTTACAAAACCAAGTTCGTTTAATTTATGCCTCAGCGCCTCTCTCATCTTTTTGTATTTTTCCGGAATATCAAATCCCACAATCCGCCATTTTCCATCCCATTTATTCGGCTTTTTAATTTTCATATCATCAAAACTATATTCCAAAAGTTTTTTCTTACCTGCTTCTGTAATTTTTATAATTGTTTTATCGCCTTTTTCCAAAATATCCACAAATCTTTGTTTTTGCAGGCGTTTAAATGTTGCGTAAACGCTGTTTGGTTTGTAGCGCTTTCTTCCAAGGCCAAACAACTCCAGCATTTGCAAAGAATTCGGCGCAATGACGATAATTGTTACCAACCCGGCAAAACCAATGGTCGCGAGTATGCACTTTGTAATTGTAGATGATTTTATATCAGAAATTCTATTTTTTAACGTTTTGGTATCCATAACTATAACTATTAGTATTTCAATAACAATTTACAGGCGATAGCATAAAAAGTGTTATTTTATTACTTATTATATATTACCATAAAAATCAATTATTGCCCAAAACTAAATTTAGGTCAAAGAGGTTAGTATTTTGGCGCCGGTTTTGGTGACAACAACAGTGTGCTCAAAATGGGCGGCCAGAGAACCATCTTTTGTTTTCCATGTCCAGTTGTCATTGGCTAAAATTAATTCAGGCAAGCCGACAATAATCATTGGCTCTAATGCCAAAACCATCCCTCTTTTTAAAACCTCTCCTGTTCTCTTTCTGCCGAAATTCGGAATCTCCGGTTCCTCATGGGCTTTATACCCCACTCCATGGCCAACCAGATTGCGCACCGCATTAAAGCCGTTTTTCTCAACATAAGTTTGAATGGCGTGGCCGATATCGCCGATTTGCTTTCCTTCTTTGATTTCTCCTATCCCCTTTTCCAAAGATTTTTTTGTTACCTCAATCATTTTTTTTACCTGCGGGCTCGCTTCGCCAACCGGAACAGTAATCGCCATGTCTGTATAAAAATTTTTATATTTCATTCCCAAATCCAGACTGGCAACATCGCCCTCTTTTAAAATCATCTCCTCACTGGGAATGCCATGCACAACTTCGTCGTTTATGGAAACGCACAATGAGGCGGGAAACGGAATTTTGTCCTCTCTGGTTTTATAATTTTTAAACGAGGGTTCTCCGCCCGCCTCTTTAATTAGTTTCTCTGCCATTTTATCCAACTCAATGGTGGCAATGCCCGGTCTGACCTTCTTTGCAACTTGATATAAAATAGAGGCGAGAATTTTGCCTCCCTCGCGCAATATTTTAATTTCCTCCGGAGTCTTAATGGTAATCATAAATCCAGGGCTCTTGTAATATCGTTACGCACCGCCTCTATAGGCTGATTGCCGTTGATGGTTATAACTTTGTGTTTCCTTTTTAAAAATTCCAGGGCTGGTATGGTTTCCTTTTTATATTTTTCCATCCGCACGTCAAAAATTTCTTTTTTATCCAGATCGCGTTCTATTAAAATTCCATCACTCTCGGGGCATGGCGAGCCAGGCTTTAAATTGCCGGACTTTATAAACACATGCTCTGGAGAATTATTACATATCAATCTTCTTTCTATTCTTCTTCTTAATTCATTTTCATCAATGTCAATATAAATTATTTTTATATTTTCTCTGCCAATCAATCCTGTTAAAAAATTACAAAGTTCTTTTGCCTCGTAGAGAGTGCGGGGCGAACCGTCATAAATGATGCCGCCCTGCTCTTGACTCTGCTCAAAAATTTCCTTAGTCTTTTGTTGCACTATCCTAAACATCCAATCAGAATCAAAAAGAAGACCTTTTTCATAATTTTCTTTTTGCCGCAAAGTTTCCTGGTCAAAATGGCTTTTGATATAATCTCTTCCGAGCTGACTGGAAATAGAATGAAAAAAACCTAATTTTTCCGCCAGCATTTTTATCTGCGTTCCCTTGCCGCTTATTCCCGCATGACGATTTGGGATTCAATTTGTTTGATAGTTTCCAAAACCACAGAGACAACGATCAAAAGGGCGGTGCCGCCGAGCGCCAGGGCCTGCACGCCGGTGACAGCCCGCATCCCCAAAGGCAGAACAGCAATCAAACCAAGAAAAACCGCTCCCACCAAAGTTATTCTGTTTAAAATTTTCCCAATGTAATCAGCAGTGGGCCTGCCCGGCCTGATGCCCGGCACAAAGGCGCCTGATTTTTGGAGATTGGTGGAAATGGCGCCGGGATCAAAGGTAACAGCAGTGTAAAAATAAGTGAAAAGAAAAACCAGAATAAAATAAAGGGAGCCGTGGATCCAAAGGTTGGTGGCAAAAATAGAAAGAAATTTTGCCAGAGATTGCGCCGCGCTGTTTTGTATATTTGCCAGAAGATTGGCAATCATTTGGGGAAATAAAAGAATGGAAATGGCGAAGATGATGGGAATCACTCCTGCCTGATTAACCCTCAGGGGCAGATGAGTGGACATGCCGCCATACATCCTCATTCCTCTTACCTGCTTGGCGTAAGAAACGGGGATGGGCCGTTCAGCCTCAGTGATCATAATCACGCCGGCGATAATCAAAACAGCCGCTGCCAGGAACGCAAAATAAAGAGGAATTTGAGAAACATCAAAACCAAAGAGAATCTGCTGGGCGGTGCCAGGGATGGAGGCCACGATGCCGGCGAAAATCAAAAGAGAGATGCCATTGCCGATTCCTTTTTCCGAAATTAATTCTCCCAGCCACATCAAAAGCACGGAGCCGGCAAGCACAATGACAATGTTTGTGAGTCTGTCAAAAAAACCAAGGTTCACCAAAACCTGCTCGCGCTCCAGCAAGGCCAAAAGGCCGAAACCCTGAAGAAAGGCCAATGGAATTGTCAAAAGCCTGGAATATTGATTGAACCTCTGCCTGCCGGCCTCTCCCTCCTCGTGGTATATCTCCTTTAGTCTTGGAAAAATCATGGTCAAAAGCTGCATGATGATGGTGGCAGTGATGTAAGGGGCCACTCCCAACATTACAATGGAAAGATTGGAAAGGCCGCCGCCGGAAAAAATATTCAAGAGCCCGAAAAACTGATTCCCGGCCAAAAATGAAGCCAGTCTGGCCTGGTCTATGCCAGGGATGGGAATGCTTGCGCCAATCCTAAATAAAACAAGGATAAAAAACACAAAAAAAATTTTTTTGCGCAAATCAGGGTCTCTAAAAATTATTTTTATTTTATTCCACATATTTTCCGCCTGCTTTTTCTATTTTCTCTTTTGCCCGTTTGGAAATTTGGCACTCAGCCGCAAGAAGTTTTTTTGAAATCTCGCCGCCAGCCAATAATTTAACTTTTGGCATTTTCCCGCCGATTTTTTTAATAAATCCTTTTGCCAAAAGAGTCTGAGGAGTAATTTGTTCATTCTCTTTAAATTTTTTCTCAATAACTCCCAGATTAACAATTGTCGATTTTTCTCTTATGGCCGGGAAACGGTATCCTCTCTTTTTGGGA
The DNA here is from genome assembly GCA_016208535.1 of Candidatus Terryibacteriota bacterium. GTDB lineage: Bacteria > Patescibacteriota > Minisyncoccia > UBA9983 > UBA9983 > JACQXW01. Next base: position 9,546 of record JACQXW010000018.1, on the reverse strand, counting down.
AGTTTTTTGATAATGTCTCTCAGTTCCGGCCTCATCTTTCTTCCGGCCCTTGCCTTCTGGCCCTTAATTCCCCTGCCGGAATAAGTGCCGCGCTTCCCGCCTCGGCCAATAATTTTTTTTGTTTTTCTTTTTATTTTTGGTTTGATTTGATGCAATTGAACCATAATTTTAAATTTTAAATTCTTGAAGGGCTTTGATTGCGGCTCGAGCAATATTAATTTTATTTTTGCTGCGAGAAAGAACTTTTGCAATCACATTCTTAATGCCTGCCAATTCAACCACAGTCCTCACTGAACTGCCGGCAATCAATCCCTGTCCCTTGAAAGCCGGCTTAAGAATAATCCGGCTGCTGGCGAATTTTGCCTCAATTTCATGGGGTATGGAAAGGTCTTTGGTTAAATTTATTTTAACCGCATTTTTCTTTGCATAACGAAATGCCTTTTCAATGGCTGTGGCAGTGTCGCCTGCCTTTCCAACACCAATGCCCACACTCCCCTTCTTGTTGCCGGCCACAACAGCAACCCGAAAACTGAACCGGCGGCCGCCTGCAACCACCCGGGCCACTCGCCTGATATCTATCATCTTCTGCTCAAATTCGCCTTTTTGATTACTTTTATAATTCATAATTTTTTGAAAATTGGTAATTGAAAATTGAAAATTAAAATATCAGTCCTCCTTCTCGCGCTCCCTCTGCCGCTGCCTTAACTCTTCCATGGTATTTGTATCCTCCGCGGTCAAAAACAACACTTTTTATTTTTTTCTCCTTTGCCAATTTTGCCAGTTCCTTGCCAACCATTTTTGCCATCTCCGTCTTTGTACCCTTTTTCTTGATTTTGAGATCGCTTGCTGAAATCAGAGTCCCTCCTTTTTTATCATCAATTAATTGGAGGAAAATGTGTTTATTGGAACGAAAAACAGAAAGCCGCGGCCTTTCGCTTATGCCAATAATTCTGGCCCTTACTCTTTTGTGCCGTATTTTAATTTTTGATTTTTCCATTTTAATTTTATGTCGCTGCCGCTGCCTTTTTCCCGGCCTTTCTCCTGATAATCTCGCCTTCGTATCTGATGCCCTTGCCCTTATACGGCTCCGGTTTTTTCAGCGCTCTTATCTGGCTGGAAAACTGACCAACCTTTTCTTTATCCGCGCCGAAAACAACGATAACATTCTTTTCGGTTTTCACTTTAAGATCCTTTGGTATCTCTACTTTAACGGGATGGGACAATCCAAGGTTTAATACAAGATTTGACTCCTCTAGCTGTGCCCTAAAACCCACACCCTCAATTATAAGTTTTTTTTCAAAACCCTTTGTAACTCCTTCTATCATATTCTTGATATGAGAAGCATAAGTTCCCCAGAGAGCAAAATTTTCTTTGATATTTTTTTGAGGAACTAAAACAATTGACCCCTCTTTTATTTCAATATTAATGTCCTTTTTAAAATTTCTGCTTATCTCTCCCAATGGACCCTTGATAATTAAAACCCCATTCTCCTCTGTGACTTTTACATTCTCAGGAATAATGATTGGCTTTTTTCCTAATCTTGACATAAATTTCTAATTTCTAATATCTAATATCTAATTACCACACCTCGCAGAGCATTTCTCCGCCGACCTTTTGTTTCCTCGCCTCTTTGTCTGTTAAAACTCCCTTGGAGGTTGAAAGAATCCGAAGACCAAAACCTTGCCTCGCTGGTTTTAATTTTTTAAAGGGTGAGTAAATCCGCTGTGACGGCCTTGACACCCTGACAATATGGCTGATGGCCGGATTCGTTTCCTTGTTATAAGCCAAAACAACGTCTATAACTTTTTTATTTTTTTTGCCTTTTTTCTCGGCTTTCTTTATAAATTTCTCTCGGGCTAAAATTTCCGCAATTTCCATTTTTAATTTTGAATAAGGAACACTGACTGTTTCCTTTTTAACAGCCTGAGCATTCTTTATTTTTGTCAGCATATTCGCAATTGGGTCCATAAAATTTTTACCAGCTTGATTTTTTAATACCGGGAATTATCCCCTCGAGCGCAAGTTCTCTGAAACAGATTCTGCATAAATCAAAATCTCTCATATACCCTCGTTTGCGACCGCAACGAAAACACCTTCGCACCACTCGCGATTTGTATTTCGGTTTCTTTAACGCCCTTGCAATGACTGATTTTTTTGCCATGATTGATTTTTTTATTCTATTTTATTTTTTGGAAAAGGGAAATCCCATTAACTTTAATAATTCCAAGGTCTTCTCTTTAGTCTTGGCGCTGGTCACCACAGTCGCTCCCAAACCAAAGACAGATCTTATATCATCGCCTGTTGCCTCAGGAAAAACAATATGCTCCTTAAAACCAACGCTCAGATTTCCTGTCTCATCTATTAAATCAGGGCTCAATCCCCTAAAATCTCTCACTCGCGGTATTGCCACATTGACAAGTTTGTCCAAAAAATCATACATCTGCCGGCCACGCAGAGTGACAGAATATCCGATGGGCATGCCTTGGCGCAGTTTGAAAGAGGCGATTGATTTTTTCGCCTTATTGATTTTTGCCTTTTGCCCAGTGATGAGGCTGAATGATTTTTCAATATTCGCCATCTTCTCTTTATCGTCTTTTTTTGAACCTAGTCCAGTGGAAACCACAACCTTTATAATCTTCGGAACAGCCAGGTCATTTTTATAACCAAATTTCTTCCTCATCTCCGGCACCGCTATTTTATTGTAATTCTCTTTAATCATGGTTTTAAATCTCTCCGTTGCATTTTTTGCAAACTCGGATTTTTTTGGCACCCGCTTTTTTGCTGGCGATGCGCACAGGTTTGCTGCAATTAGAACAGATTATCATGGCGTTGGAAATATGGATGGGCATTGGCATTTGGATAACCTGGCCCTTTTGCCCCTGCTTCTTGGGCCGGGTATGTTTTTTATGGATATTCACTCCCTCAACCACAATTTTATTTTCTTTGGGAAAAGCATGAGTAACCTTACCTGTCTTGCCGCGGTCCTTGCCTGAAATTATTTTTACTGTATCATTTTTTTTTATTTTCATATTTCGTAGTCTATACCACTTCTGGCGCTAATGAAATAATTTTTGCATAGCCTTTTTCCTGAATCTCCCTGGGAATGGGACCGAAAATCCTTCCGCCGATTGACTCTTTTTTTGCCTTATCAATAATGACAAGGGCATTCTCATCAAAGCGAATGTAAGAACCGTCCTTTCTTCTCAGGGGAAATTTCTGACGCACAATCAGGCCGCGCAAAACATCTTTCTTTTTCACCATCTTTCTTGGTTCGGCTGATTTTACAGAAACCGTCACAATATCTCCAATTTGAGCGTAGCGCCTTTTGCTTCCGCCTAAAACTTTAATAACCTGAACGAGTTTGGCGCCGGTATTGTCAGCCACATTTAATATTGTCCGGGGTTGAATCATATTTTTTCAATTACTTTAAAGTGTTTATCTTTCGATATCGGCCGGCACTCCTGAATAATAACTCTGTCTCCTTTTTTATACTCATTTTTTTCATCATGAGCCTTGTACTTTTTTCTCTTCTTTATGTATTTTTTATATTTCGGATGCCTGACATAACGATCAACAAGAACAACAATGGTCTTATCCATCACATCGGAAACCACCATGCCTTTTAATTTCTTTGCCATAATACTTAATACTGACTACTGACCACTATCTACTAATTATCTTAGTCTTGACAGGCAATTTCGACCCGGCCTTCCTCAAGGCCTCCTGACTTTTCTTCTCATCTAAACCATCAATCTCAAAGATGATTTTTCCCGGCCTCACTCTGGCCACAAATCCCACAGGATCGCCCTTGCCCTTACCCATTCCCACTTCAGGCGGTTTGGCGGTAATGGACCTATTGGCAAAAATCCTAATCCATATCTTTCCGCTCTTTTGAACAAAATGAGACATTGCTTTTCTGGCTGCCTCAATCTGATTGGTCTTAATTTCTCCTGAATTTTCGGAAATCAATCCAAAGGAACCAAAACTTAACTTGGTTCCTCTAGTGGCCTTCTTTGTCTTTTTAGGGTTTTCCCTTGTTCGCTGCCACTTTCTAAATTTTACCTTTTTGGGAAACAACATAAAATATTAAGTACTTTTATCAAAGCGTTCGCCTTTATAAACCCAGACCTTTATACCGATGTCGCCATAAGGAAGATGGGCTCTTTCTCGGGCAAAATCAATATCAGCCCTTAAAGTTTGCAGGGGAATGGCGCCTTTTTTAAGCCATTCTCTCCTACCCATCTCCGCCCCTCCCAATCTGCCGGACAAATTAATCTTCACTCCCTTAACCGCTTTATTGGTCATGGCCTTTTCAATAATCTGCTTCATCACTCTTTTAAAGGGCATTCTTTTTTCGAGACTTTCAGCCGCCATCTGGGCCAGGATTGCGGCTTGAGTTTCCGGAGCCTGCAATTCTTCAATCGTCAGTTTAATCTCGCGCGGAATATCAGTTCCGATTTTTTGAAGAGTATTTAAAATATCCTTTTTTAATTTATCTGAACCCTCTCCCTTTCTTCCTATCAATAGGCCGGGTCTGGAAGTCTTGACAATGATATGCAGAAGAGATGGCCCTCTCTCAATATCAATATTTCCAACATACATTCCCCGCAATTTCTTTATTAAATACTCTCTCAGTAAAACATCTGCTTTTAAAAATTTTCTGTAATTGCGGAGATTAAACCAGCGCGACTTCCAGTTGCGCAAAATCCCCAATCTAAATGCATATGGATGAACAGTCTTACTCATAATTTTTTGTCAAGAACAATTGTAATGTGACTTGTTCTCTTTTTTATCGGGCTGGCCATCCCGCGCGCGCGAGGGATATGTCTTTTTAAGACCGGTCCCTCATCAACTGTTATTTTTTTGACATACAAATTTTCAGGATCTTTAATCTTGAAATTATTTTTTGCGTTACTTACGGCAGATTTTAAAAGTTTTATTAAAACAGGCGCTGTTTTTTTTGAAGAAAATCTCAACTGATTCATGGCTGTCTCTATTTTTTTACCGCGAATCAAATCCGCAACCAGCCGAACCTTTCTGGATGCCGTTCTGTAATAATTCAATTTTGCCGTAATCTCTGTCATATTACTTTTTTACCTCCGCCTCCTTGCTTTTTGCCTCAATTTCCTTTTGCATCTTGCCTCCGTGCCTTGTAAATTTGCGGGTGAGGCTGAACTCTCCCAGCCGATGACCGACCATTTCCTCGGTAATTTTTACAGGAATAAAATCTTTCCCGTTGTGCACGCCAAAAGTATAACCTATCATTTCCGGCGAAATCATGGAATCGCGCGACCAGGTCTTAATCACCGCATCATCTTCTGCTTTGAGACGGCTGATTTTCTTCAATAATTTAGGATCCACATACGGTCCTTTCTTTGCGCTTCGTGTCATGTTATTTTTTCTTTCTTCTGCTAATCATAAATACATTCGAATACTTTTTGCGTTTTCTGGTTTTAACGCCCCTTATGCCCTTGCCCCAAAGATTTTTAGGCCTTTTCATCCCCGCACTCTGCCTTCCTTCACCGCCGCCAAACGGGTGGTCGCACGGATTCATGGCTGAACCTCGAACTGTTGGCCTGATGCCCAGCCAGCGCGATCTTCCTGCCTTGCCAATAATTCTCAGTTTATGCTCTTCATTGGACACCTGTCCAATACTGGCCCAGCAATTATCATGAACTTTTCTAATCTCTCCTGAAGGAAGTTTAATTAAAACAAAATCTTTGTCATGGGCGTTTAATTCCGCGTAAGTTCCTGCTGAGCGCGCTAATTTTGCCCCTGCTCCCGGCTTTAATTCTATATTATATATGAAAGTTCCCACAGGAATATTTTTTAACATCAAACGATTGCCGGGACTGAGGTCTGCATTTTGAGAGGCAATGATTTTGTCGCCAACTTTTAGTCCGCTTGGCAAAAGAACATATCTTTTTTCTCCGTCAGTATAATTAACCAAAGAAATAAAACCAGACCTGTTGGGGTCATATTCAATGGTTTTGATGATTGCCGGAATATCTTTTTTGTCGCATTTAAAATCTATCTCCCGATACAACCTCTTGGCTCCGCCTCCTTTATGCCGGGTGGTGATTCTGCCAAAGGCATTTCTTCCTCTTGCCCGCTTAAATCCTCTGGTCAAACTTTTTTCCGGCTCTCTGACAGTCAAAATCTTCCGGAAAGAAATTCCGGTCATCTGTCTTTGTGATGGAGTTGTGGGCGAATACTTCTTCATATTATGTTATTTCTATTTTCTCTCCTTTTTTAAAATAAACCACGGCTTTTTTAAATCCCGATTTTACGCCGTGTTTGCCTCGGATAAAAACTTTCTTTGAAGGAAGATTGACAATATTTATTTTGACCGGCGCCTTGCCGTACATTTTTTTAATCTCCTGCCTGACCATTACTTTATTTGCATCTGGCTTGACCTTAAAAACATAAACTCCCTTTTCGTTGAGCATGGTCGATTTCTCGGCAATATGCGGCTTAATTATTATCTTTGAGCCAGCAAAGGCAGAGGCCTTTTTCAAGGCCCCAGTTTTTTCTTCTTTTGTTTCCTCTGGAATATCTACCTTCAATTTCTCTTTTTTGTCAAATCTTTCTTTTTCTTTCCTTTTTTTAAAAATATCGAATAGCGCCATAGTAAACAGGATAACAAACGCCTAAAAATAAGTCAAATTACTTAAACATCAGGAGTTCCGGTTTTATGAGAAAGATGGCGCCGAGAGCCAGCATCAGGATGCCGGCGATAAGGCGCGACCAGCGGGAATATTTGCCGTTTAATTGGAAAAATTTCAGTGAAAATCCTGCCAAGGCCAAAACAATAATATCATCCAGCATGTAGAAAAAATCATAAAGGCCGATATAGGCATAATATTTCCATTTTGCCAGATTGTACAAAGTTAAGGTTTTGGTGAAAATCACCGGCAGGCCGAGCGAACAAAGCAATTCAATGAGATTGACGGAAAAGGCGATTCCCGCCACTCCTAAAACCAGAAACAGCGCAGTTTTTGAATTTAAAACTTCTTTTATTCTATTGGAAATTTTCTTCTGCTGTTCTGGCGCGCTCACCTCGCAGACATTCGGCTTAAAAGTGTAAAATTCCCTGATGGAAAGAAATCCGGCAGCAACGGCAACCAAGCCGACAATAATTCTTATTATTTTTATATACTCCAGAAAAATAAAAGTATTGAGCCAGGCAGACATAAAGAGAAAATAGGAAATATAAGAAGTGATTATAAACACGCTTCCAACAAGCCACACTTTTTTGCGCGAACGCGTGGCAATGGCCAAAGTTATAAGAACCAACAAAGCCCACATTGAGCAAGGGTTAAAACCATCCACCGCGCCCAAAGTAACAGCCAAAAAAAACGGATGAGAAAATTCACTTGGAGACTTAATCTCCAGGTTTTTAATCATATGTTTGATTTGCTCGCCAGAGTTTTCCGGAGTGTCAAAGCCAAGAAGATATTTGTCTCCGATAATGGTTAGCGGCACAGCGAGTTGTTTTATTCCCAATTTTTCCGCTGTTTCCAAAAAAAGTTTCCTGTTTTCCTCGTTGTGCCAGACCTCATATTCAATAATCTCTAAATCCGGCATTTCTTTTTTTAACTCAGCTAAAAATTGCCTCTCCACTATGCAATGCGGGCACTCCTCGCCGTGAAAGAGAATGAGAGTTGATTTTTCTTGGCTAAAACTAAAAACCGGGGTCAACAAAAACCCCACGATAAGAAAAACAAAAAATAATTTTTTAAGAGTCATTTTTATTGGTAGTGATTATTGACATCAATGATTTCAATCTCGTCTTTCTCTCTAAAAATAAAAATTGCGCGATATTTTCTATCAACCCTAAAACTCCAAAATTTCATTCTTTTGGGTTCAAGTAGTTCAGTTTCCAAACTTGGATAAAAAGGATTTTGTTCAAAAATCTGCTTTTGTTTATCAAATTTTTTCTCCAGATTCCTTTGTTTTAAGTATTTTCTGATGTCAGGATGAAGGGGAATTATTTTCATAATCTAAAATAAGACGATCGCCTCATTCCCTTTTCTAAACTTTCCAGAAATTTTTTGCTGTATTTTTTAGTCGCCCTAAAAACACCAATAATTTCTTTGGCGCTGTTGCTTGGCGGGGAACTAAAAATATCGCCCTCAATTATTTGGCGGAGGTATTCATATCGGGACTTCTTTTCAATAAGCTCCTGATATTCCTTTTTTGGTATAACAATAGTTGAAGTACTCATACAAACTATAATACCAAACCAACCTAATTAAAGTCAACTATTCCGCGGGGCTTGACGAGAGAGAGAGAGAGTAAAATACAATTAAGGTGTCGGTATTATAAACTAATTAAATCAATAAAATTATGGAAAAACTTCCAATACTACATGATGAAAAAAATTCCACCAGCGAAAAGATTAAAGAAAACGAAGAACAATCTATGGAAGATAAAAAAGAAGACAAAAAGTTTGATTCTATTGAAAAGTGGGAGGAAAAAATACAAGAACTAAAGAATAAAGATATAAAAATAGGTGAAGAAATTACGCGATTAAACGAAGAGGGGTTAAAATTGGGGCGAGAAAAATATGGCTATGATGTTGTTGAATGGACAGGAAAGACGGAACAAGAAATCAATGAATTAATCAGACAAAGCAATTGGAATAATAGACTTCTTAATGAATTATATTCTAAAAGTCATATTATTGAACTAGAACCGGAAAGAGAGCCTAGCCGGGCATATAGTCAAGAGTTAATTGAAAAATTGAATTTTGATAGCTATGAAAATTTCGTATCCGGATTTAAAAAAGAACTGGGAGAAAAAATTAGTGAATTATCCGATGAATTTGAAAGACAGAGTATAGATCGAAACGATAAAATAAAAATAGATTTGAAAAATTTCGGTCCAGAAGAAGTATACTTTAGCCATATTGACGCTGAGCAAGGACTCTTATATTTTTCTTCGCCAAAAATTAAAGAATCAAATGTATTAAGCGCTATCGATGTGAGAGATATTGAGCAAATCAAAAAACTTAAAGGTAATTTCTGGGACAAATTTCGTTTTTCTCGTAACTCGCAAGTAGATTCTTAAAAAACGACCAAAATATCGTTTTTTTATAGAATACATTTAGAGCGAAATTTTTTACTCCCAAGCCGCCAGCGCCTCTTTTGGCTCGGTGATGATGAGATATTTGTAGTTCGCCAGATTGAGGGCGTTGAGGTCGCTGAATCGGGAAATCTGCATGCCCGGGATGTTGCGGAAGCCGCGCTCGATGTCGCTGTCCTTTTTCGGCAAGGCGAGAATGGCGCGGTTTTTTCTTTTTCCCGCTAATTTTTCAAATCCCTTTATTTTTGAAACATTATTTAAAATCACGTTTGCCTCTTTTGTTTTTGACTGGGTCAGAATTATTTTATCCAAAAATAAAATCTCATGGTCGCGCAATTTTTGGGAAAGAGCGGTATAAAAAGCTTTCTTGCCCATTTTTTTGTTTATTTTTTTGGAATAAATTTTTTCCTTTGTCGGGCCATGAGTAATTCCGCCTCCGCGCCAAATGGGCGAGCGGAT